>NZ_JBBIAR010000127.1:0-11142 GCF_054185165.1 Bradyrhizobium sp. UFLA05-109
CTG
The DNA here is from genome assembly GCF_054185165.1 of Bradyrhizobium sp. UFLA05-109. NCBI lineage: Bacteria > Pseudomonadati > Pseudomonadota > Alphaproteobacteria > Hyphomicrobiales > Nitrobacteraceae > Bradyrhizobium > Bradyrhizobium sp. UFLA05-109. Next base: position 4 of record NZ_JBBIAR010000127.1, read on the forward strand.
GCCGACGTCATATGTCTTGACCTCGTCGAGCCGCAGCTTGACGAACGGCGTACCGGGCGCGGCGACATAGCCGCCTGCGGCATCGCGCGCGAGATCCGGATTGAGGCCGCGCTCATGCGACACGACGACCTCGCCGTCCGCGGTGACGCCGACGTCGAGCTCCAGCGTGTCGACGCCCATCGACAGAGCGTTGGCGAAGGCGGGCAAGGTGTTTTCCGGCAGCAGCGCGCGCCCGCCGCGATGCGCTTCGAGATCGAAGGTCGGATCGAGTGCCATGGCCCGTCCAGCGATGAGAACACAAAAGGCCGTCAGGATCGTCACAGCAGGGGATGGCATCGGGGCACGCAGGGCAAGAGGGAAACGGAACGTTTGAACCGCTTTTCGGCGGCTTTGGCCAGTCTACAGGCATTCGCGCCTGTTGGCTCGCCCGAGTACTGATCGGAGACCGTGGTGGCCCGGCGTCCTGGCACGCTGTCGACAGCAGCGGTTGCGGCCTTTACTCTTGAGGCCATTGTCATTTGATGCGTGTGACGGGGGCCTCGATATGCGCCACGCTCGCGTCTTCGCCGCCCTCATGCTGGCGGCCTCGTTGTTCGGAGCCCCGGCTTTCGCGCAGCGCGGCAACGATTTTGATGCGCTCCAGGCGCAGATGGGCGCGAGCATCCAGGCCGGCCGCATGGCCGAGGCCCTGGCGGCCGCCGAGAAGCTCGAGGTGCTTGTTCGCCGGCGGCAGGGCACCGACAACATGAACTATGCCGGGGTGCTGCACAATCAGGGCCTGTGCCTGCACAATCTCGGACGCTACGGTGAGGCCGTCGACAAGCTGAATGCGGCGCTCGCAATCAAGTTGCGCAACACCGACGTTGCCTCGACGCTGCGCACCTCGAACATCCTGATTAGCTCCCTCGGCATGCTCGACCGACGCACTGAGGCGACGGCGGTTGCCGAACGCGCGCTGGCGCTCGGCACATCCGCCTTCGGCGCGAACGACGTCAGGCTCGCAAGCACCCTTGCCGCCCTCGGCGGGCTCGCGCGCGACAAGGAGAATTTTGGCGAGGCTGCCCGCTATTTCGAGACTGCGCTCGCGAGCTGGCAAAATACCCCGAATGCGCCGCCGCACGAGATTGCCACGGCGATGGACGACCTCGGCGACGTCTATGGCCTGCTCGGACGCTTCGACGAGGGCGAGCGGCTTTTGAAGCAAGCGCTGGACCTGCTCGACAGTGCCTATGGCCGGGGTGCCGAGGCGACCCCCAACTACGAGAAGACACTCAACGATCTCGGTAACCTCTATCAGGCCGTCGGCCGCTTTGCCGATGCCGAGGCGATCTTCCGGCGTGCACTCGCCGTTGGCCGCGCGCGCCGTGGCGAGGATCATCCGCTCGTTACGGGGACGACGGGCAATCTGGCAATCGTGCTGGAGCGGCAATCGCGCCTTGCGGAAGCGGAGAAGCTCTATCAGCAGATGCTTCAGGCCTATGAGAAGCAATACGGCCCCAACCACCCGATCACGGCGATTGCGCTCGTCAACCTCGCCAACAACTATGTCGATCAGCGAAAGGTCGAGGCTGCGGTGGGCTTGCAAGAGCGCGCGCTTGCGATCGACGAGAAGGCGTTCGGCGCCGAAAGTGCCGATGTCGGGCGCATCCTAACCAATCTCGCCAACAGCTATCGCAGTCTCGGCCGCGCCGAACAGGCGATCCCGCTCTACCAGCGCTCCCTGCTGCTGATGGAGCGGAAGTTCGGCCAGGGCGCCGCCCAGACCGCCGTCGCTGCGAACTCGCTCGGCCAGGCCTTGATGGAGGCCGGGCGTGCCGACGAGGCCAGGCCATATCTCGGCCGAGCGCTCGAGATCGACGAGCGCCTGCTGGGCAATACGCATCCGCAGCTCATCGGCGATCTCCGCAGCATCGCGGTGCTCGATCTCGGGACCGGTCAGCTCACTGAAGCACGCAACGAGCTGCGCCGCGCGCTCGCCATCGCACAGGAGAGGCTCGGCGCGAACCATCAGGACACCATCGCCACGATGGTCAATCTCGCCGACATCGACGCACGCGAAGGCAAATGGGCCGATGCGCTCGCAATGCTGCGGCGGGCTTCGGCAGCGTTGAACGCTCAGCGCAATGCGCAGTTCACCCGCTTCACCGAGATCGACCCGGCGTTGATCGAGGCAATCTGGCGCGTTTCGGACGGCACGCCCGACGATGCGGTGAGGGATGAGGCGTTTGGCGCGGCGCAGCGGGCTCATGAGACCAAGGCGGGCGCGGCCCTGTCGCAGATGGCGGCCCGGTTCGGCGCCGGCAATGACGCGATCGCAGTGCTGGTGCGGCGGCAGCAGGATTTGAAGGTCATGCTCGACACGCTCGATAAACGCGTCACGACCGAGCTCGGCCAACCCGACGGCAAGCGCAACGACGCGCTGATCGGCAGCCTGCGCGCAGAGTTCGCGCGAACGCAAAAATCCTATGACGACGTCTCGGCACAGCTCGACAAGGGCTTTCCGGCCTACGCCGAACTGTCGAACCCCCAGCCGCTGCCGGTCGCGCAGGCGCAGGCCCTCTTGAGACCAGATGAAGCGCTGGTTTCTTTTCTGTCGCTGAGCAAGACTACCTACGTCTTTGCCGTCACGCGCGAGACGAGCGCGCTGCGCCAGGTCGCGCTCGGCAGCAAGATGATCGGCGACCGCGTCGCGCATCTTCGGCTCGGACTTGCCAATTCCGAGACACCGCAGACTTCGTTCGATCTCGATGCATCCTTCGAACTCTACACCGCGCTGCTTGGTCCGGTCATGGCGGACATCTCAGGCAAGCCGAAACTGCTGGTGGTTCCCGCGGGCGCGCTGACCAGCCTGCCGTTCCACGTGCTGGTGACGAAGAAACCCGATTCCGCGCAGGGCAAGGATGATCGCTACCGGCAAGCGGCCTGGCTGCTGAATGAGCGCGCGATCACCGTGCTGCCCTCGGTGGCGAGCCTGCGCGCGCTGCGCAGCTTTGCGAAGGACTCGCGCGCGTCGAGACCGTTCGTCGGATTCGGCGATCCCGTGTTCCAGCGTGCTGCCGGCGAAAAGCGCGCGAGCGCCGGACGCAATGTGCAGCCCTACCAGAGCTACTATGATGGCACGAGCGTCGATCTGGAGCGGCTGCGCACGGGCTTGCCGGCGCTGCCTGAAACTGCGGGCGAATTGCAGGCGGTGGCGCGCGCGCTCGGCGCCTCGCCGCAGGACGACGTCAAGCTCGGCCCGGCCGCGACCGTCACCAATGTCAGCGCGATGCCGCTCGATCAGTATCGCGTCGTCGATTTCGCGACACACGGCCTCGTGGCCGGCGAGGTCAACGGTCTCACTGAGCCCGCCCTCGTCTTGACCTTGCCGGAAAGGCCGACAACCGAGGACGACGGCCTGCTCACCGCGAGCCGTATCGCAAGGCTCAAGCTCGATGCCGACTGGGCAGTGCTCTCGGCATGCAACACGGCGGCTGGCGACAGGCCCGGCGCCGAAGGCCTGTCGGGCCTTGCGCGCGCATTCTTCTACGCCGGTGCCCGCGCGCTGCTGGTGTCGCACTGGCCGGTCGATTCCGAGGCGGCCGTGCGGCTGACGACCGGCGCCTTCTCCGAGCTCGCCTCGCACCCCGGCATCGGACGCGCCGAGGCGCTGCGACGGTCCATGCGCGCGCTGATCGCTGACCGCGCCTCGCCGCGCAATGCCGATCCTGCCGTCTGGGCGCCGTTCGTGCTGGTAGGCGAAGGAGGTTAGCGCGTTCAGATAGCCGGCCGCTTCAGCCGTCAGTTCTGGTAATTATAGTAGGTGCGGGGCTGATAGTACTGGCGGGGCTGCTGCTGATAGTAAGAGCCCTGCTGGCCGTAGCTCGGATCGTAAGTCTGGTACTGCTGCTGCGGCTGATAGACCTGAGCATCATAGACTTGGCGCGTGCCGCGCGGCGCCGGATAGCGTGCGCCGGTGTCGCTACCATCGGCCGGATAGATATAGCCGTTGTCCTGCGGCACTATGCGGCGGCCGGGCTGCACCTGCGGCGTCAGGTCGACGGGTTCGCCGGCCGCGCTGTACTGGTCGCCGTACGGCTGCGCCGCACGCGCCACGGCGTTGGTGCCGCGGCCACGCGGATTGCGCATCAAGGCTACCTGCGCCGAGCCGGTCAGCGTAACCGTGGTGTTGAGCACGCCTTGCTCCTGAACCAGCGCGTAGAGCGTCGAGGCGTTCTCGCGCGACAGCCGCACGCAGCCATGGGACGCCGGCGTGCCGAGCCGGCCGACCGAGTCGGTGCCGTGGATCGCATGCCCGATCTTGGTGAAGAAGATCGAGTGCGGCATCGGCGCGTCGTCGAATTCCTTGGAGTAGTGGTCCTCCTCCATGCGGAAGGCGCGGAAGCTGCCGCTCGGCGTCTCGCGGGAGGGGATCCCGGTGGACACGGGCCAGTGATAGCGCGCGACGCCATCGACCGCGACGGTCATCCGCTGATTGTCCTTGTCGATGGTGATGTCGACCTTGGCCTGCGCGGCACCCGCGCTGAAAAACATCAATGAGACGATTGCAACAAATAAGGTACGCATTTTACTTCCGGCCTCCGGCCTGTTCGCGCAAGCGCCGCGGCTCTCCATCCCCCGGCATGTACTATGCCCGCAATCAGGTTTCGGTTCCAGTGGCCTGCCCAGCGATCGTTAACGTGGCGCCGGGCGTAAGCAAGGCTGCATCATCACGAATCCGCGCGTGCAGTGCTGACATTTTCGCGAGCGGGGCGCATCGCCAATTCGTCACGGATGCGCAACCATTTGGCCGCAGCGGCGTTTCAGATTGCCTGCCTTCACCGGTCAACTCGCCGGTCCATCCACTGGGATATCAAGATGAACAAAGCTCGCTTCACCGCGGCCGCGTTGCCGGCCGGTTTGCCATTCCGCCTGCTTTTCGCCGCAAGCCTCCTGCTTGCGCTCATGGCGCTGCCGCAGCCCGGACACACCCAGGGCATCGTGCGCGGCGCGCAGGAAGGTGCCTATGAAGGCAACCGCGTCGCCGGGCCGGTCGGCGGCGTGGTCGGAGGCGCTGTCGGGGCCGGTGTTGGCGGCGCCGTGGGCGCGGTCGAGGGCGTGTTCGGCATTCCCCATCACGGCTGGCGCCATCGCTGCCGCGGTTATTATGACGGCTACCACCACTTCCATTGCTACAGGTGACGCGGTTCTGTAGCCCGGATGGAGCGAAGCGCAATCCGGGTCGCTCGTGCATCGAGGCGACACGGGTCCCGGATTTCGCCGCGCTCAATCCGGGCTACGCGACTTCGGCTCAATTCTTCAGCCGATAGCCGGTGCGGAAGATCCAGCCGATCATGACGAGGCAGATCACCAGGAAGGCGGTAGTCATGCCGATGCTCAAGGCGACGCTGACATCGGCGATCTCGTAAAAGCTCCAGCGGAAGCCGGAGATCAGATAGACCACCGGATTGAGCAGCGCGACCGTGCGCCAGCCTGACGGCAGCATGTTGATGGAGTAGAAGCTGCCGCCGAGGAAGGTGAGCGGCGTCACCACCAGCATCGGGATCATCTGGAGCTTCTCGAAGCCGTCGGCCCAGATGCCGATGATGAAGCCGAACAGGCTGAAGGTCACTGCGGTCAGCACAAGGAAAGTCAGCATCCAGATCGGATGGTGGATATGCAGCGGAACGAAAAGCCCCGCGGTGGCCAGAATGATCAGGCCGAGGATGATCGATTTGGTCGCGGCCGCCCCGACATAGCCGAGCACGATCTCGAAGTAGGAGATCGGCGCGGACAGGATTTCGTAGATCGTGCCGACGAATTTCGGGAAATAGATGCCGAACGAGGCGTTGGCGATGCTCTGGGTCAATACCGACAGCATCACGAGGCCCGGCACGATGAAGGTGCCGTAGCTCACGCCCTCGACATGGTCGATGCGCGATCCGATCGCGGCGCCGAACACCACGAAATAGAGCGAGGTTGAAACCACCGGCGAGACGATGCTTTGCAGCAGCGTGCGCCAGGTGCGCGCCATTTCGAACAGGTAGATGGCGCGAACGGCGTGCAAATTCATGACGTCCTCACGAGGTCGACGAAGATATCCTCGAGCGACGATTGCGTCGTGTCGAGGTCGGAGAAGCGGATGCCGGCACTACGGAGGTCGCCGAGCAGGCTGGTGATGCCGGTGCGCTCGCCCTTGGTGTCGTAGTCGTAGACCAGTCTCGTCCCCTCTTCGCAAAGCTCGAGCTCGTAGGGCGCCAGGCTCTCCGGCAGCGCGTCGAGCTTGCCCTGCAAATGCACCGTGAGCCGCTTCTTGCCGAGCTTCTGCATCAAGGTAGCCTTGTCCTCGACCAGCACGATCTCGCCCTTGTTGATGACGCCGATACGGTCGGCCATCTCCTCGGCTTCCTCGATGTAGTGGGTGGTGAGGATGATGGTGACGCCGGATTGCTGAAGGGTGCGCACTACCTCCCACATGCCCTTGCGCAGCTCGACGTCGACGCCAGCGGTAGGCTCGTCCAGGAACAGGATCTGCGGCTCGTGCGACAGCGCCTTGGCGATCATCACGCGACGCTTCATGCCGCCGGAAAGCGTGATGATCTTGTTGTCCTTCTTGTCCCACAGCGAGAGGTCCTTCAGCACCTTCTCGATATGGGCGGGGTTCTTCGGCTTGCCGAACAGGCCGCGGGAAAAGCTCACCGTTGCCCACACGCTCTCGAATGCGTCGGTGTGCAGCTCCTGCGGCACCAGCCCGATCAGCGAGCGCGCCTTGCGCCAGGAGCTGATGATGTCCTCGCCACCGACCATGACCTTGCCTTCGCTCGGATTGGCGATGCCGCAGATGATCGAGATCAGCGTGGTCTTGCCGGCGCCGTTGGGCCCGAGCAGCGCAAAGATTTCGCCGCGCTTGATGTCGAGATTGACGTTTTTCAGCGCCTTGAAGCCGGACCCATAGGTCTTCGACAGGTTGGCGACGGAGATGATGGAGGACATGATGGCCGGAGGCTGGGAAAGGGAGGCTGGAACCTGCCCGATCAAGGGCTGTCCAGCGGAGCCCTGAAATAGGAACGCGATCTCCCCCTCGCAATCACCCGGAGAAAAATGGTCTCAAAACAGGCTCTTAGGTGGTGGGTTCCGGGCGACTGTTGCAGCAGGGACACGCGCGGTGGCCAAAGATTGCCGTTCACGCGCCTCTTTGTTGCGTGTGCGAGCAGGGGGAGGCTACGATTCCCGGCAATCGCAAAGCGAATGTTCCCAGGGAAGATCAATGAGACCAGACGGTCGTAGCGCAGCCGGCACAAGCCACCTGTCGGCACTCAAGGCGTGGGCGTTATGCCTGTGCCTGGTGACGGCACTCGCCATCAGCCCGCGGCCCGCGACGGCCGCTCCGACGGCGCCGAGTCCGGCGGCCGCGACCACGCATGTCTATCTGCTGCGCGGCGTGCTCAACATCTTCTCGCTCGGGCTCGACACCATCGGCTCGCGCCTCGAGGCGCAGGGCATCCCCGTGACGGTTGCGAACTTCGTCTCCTGGTCCTCGCTCGCCGATGAGGCCGCCGCCGCTTACAGGGCCGGTCAGCTGAAGACCATCATCCTGGTCGGGCATTCCTCGGGTGCGACCGCGCTGCCCGATATGATCGCCAAGCTCAATCATCTCGGCGTGCCCGTGAAGCTCGCAATCGGGCTCGATTCGGTCTTCAAGACCAGGCTCTCGACCGGTGCCGAGCGGTACATCAACCTCTATATCGGCGACGGTCCCGGCGAGCCGGTGCGCGCAGCCGATGGCCTTCGCGGCAAGCTCGACAATGTCGACGTGCGAGGCACCGGCGCCGGCCACATCACGATCGACAAGAACGAGTACATACAGCGCCGCGTGATTGCCGAGATCGATGCTGTGGTGATGCGCTCGCGCGCGCCAGCGGCCCCGCAGGCCGAGCCGCGTGCGGCGAGGCCCGTCGCGCGTTCGGCAGCGGCAACGACGCCGTCGCGGAACTAGGCGAGCCCTGCCGCGCGTTGTCTTGATGTCCTCGGCGCTAAAGCGCAATGAGATTGGGATGAATCGTCATCGCGCTTTAGGTTTTTGTTTGAGCATGATCTTTTCGGAAAACCGCTTCACACTTTTCCGGATCATGCTCTAGCCGAGGATCTCGGTGATGAGCGATGCCGCCTTGATCCCCGTGCCCGTGATGACGACGACGGTGCGCTCATTCGAGCGAATGGCGCCGCGCCGGGCAAGCTCGTCGAGCGCGGCGGCGGCGCTTGCCGATGTCGGCTCGGGAAACAGGCCCGTGCCCGCGAGCTTCTTCAGCCCCGCGATGATGCCCTCTTCGGGAATGGCCACCGTGTCGCCGCCCGTTTCCTTCAGTGCCGCCACCATCTGACGCAGGCGCAGCGGGCTCTTGATCGCGGTGCCCTCGGCGATGGTCTTGCGGACCTCGCGCGCCACCGGCGTGTCGACGCCGGCCGTGAAGCTCGCATCGAGTGGCGAGCAGTTCAGCGGCTGCGCGGCGAACAGTTTTGGCATCCGCGCGATCTGCCCTGCCGCGAGCAGCTCCTTGAAGCCGAGATAGCAGCCGAGCAGGCTGCTGCCGGCACCGACGGGAACTACGACGTTGTCGGGGGCCGAGTAGCCGAAATCCTCCCACATCTCGTAGGCGAGGGATTTGGTGCCTTCGAGGAAGAAGGGCTGCCAATTGTGGCTCGAATAGAAGATGTTGCTGGACTGGCGGATCGCTTCCGCCTCCGACTCCTCGCGCGGCCCTTCCACGAGTTGGATGTCCGCTCCATAAGCGCGCACCTGCGCGATCTTCATCGGAGACGTGGACGCGGGCGCCAGGATCTTGATCTTCATTCCGCCGGCCGCGCCATAGGCGGCGACCGATGCGCCGCCATTGCCTGAGCTGTCCTCGAGCACTGCATTGACGCCGAGCTGGCGGATGAAAGACAGCATCACCGTGGTGCCGCGATCCTTGAAGCTGGCCGTCGGGTTGAACCATTCGAGCTTGAAGTAGGGCCTCAACTCGCCCCACTCCCTCTGGACGAGGGGCGTGCAGCCCTCGCCCATGGAGATCGGGCTTGCGATATCGACCGGTAGCGCGGCGCGATAGCGCCACAGTGAGCGCACGCCGCGATCGACCTCGTCGCGCGAGATGCCGCGCAGCGGCGTCACCATCAGCGGCTTGCGATCGTCGGAGCACCAGCGCGGCTGGTCCAGCGGATAGAGCGTGCCGCTGATCGGTTCGATGTAGGATGGCATCGTCATGGGGCGGATCTCGGGCACGAGCTTTCGAGGCCGATCACGCCGCCTGATGATCAGGCGAGAGGGAGTGCGGCCCGATTGAACGATTCTAAGTGCCGAAACGGAATATCGATGTCAATTCCGGCGTTCCCGAGTTCGCGGGACGCTGCGACTGGGCGCGTTCGGAAGGCGAGGCTCACGTGATCCGGAGATCGGTTGCCGCTGCTGCGCTGATGGCTGCGTTGCTCTGTCCGTCGTCCGGCGTTGCCGGCGTCAAGGTCCGCTTCATCAATCCCGAGCGGTATACCGACGCGGATGCCTACGGTGGTGGGTCGCGCGAGGCCACGCTGGCCGAGTTTCGCGCCTATCTCGAAACCCTGGGCAGGCGGCTTCTCGCGCCGGGGCAGAATCTGAGCATCGATGTTTTGGATATCGACCTCGCCGGGCAGGACGAGCCGCGGGGGCGTGGCACGGAGGTGAGGGTGATGCGCGACGTCACGCCGCCGCGCATCAAGCTGCGCTACACGCTGAGCGGAGGCAGGCGCACGAGGAGCGGCGAGGACGATCTGAGCGACATGAACTATCTGATGAACTCCTCCGGTCGCCTGGGTGGCCGCTACGGCTACGAGAAAGCGCTTCTGGATGACTGGTTCAGGCGTATCGCCGGTTCGCGATAAGTGAGCGACAGGCGTTGGCGTGCAATTGGGCAGGCTTTGCGCCCCAAATTCTGCCAAATCGGTGGTCAGTAAGGCCGGAATAGGGAAGGCGCCCGCCTTCCCGCGGTGGGGTTGCAGGACGAATGGTTGTTTTGAGGCGAGTGGTCCTGCTGGCGATTGGAGTGCTGCTCGCTGTCTCGACGGCCGTGGCGGCCGCTCCGCCGGCAAAGCCCAAGAAGGCGGCCGCGATCGTGGCACTGCCGTCACTGCCGCAACCGCCCCCGCTGCCCGCCGAGGCCGAACCTGGGCCGTCCCCGCGCGTCTATCTCTTCCGCGGCGCGCTCGGGCCGATCTTCTCGACCGGCATGGATCGGCTCGCGGAGCGGCTCACGGAAGCCGGCTTCAAGGCCGACGTCTACGAATTCACGATCTGCCGGCTGGTCGCCCAGCGCGCGATCTCCGCCTACCGCGAGCAGCCTGCGCCGATCGTGCTGATGGGGCATTCCATGGGCGGGCTGTGCTCGATCATTTTCGCCGAGATGCTCGCCGAGGAGAAGATCCCGGTCAGCCTGGTCATCACCATCGATCCCGCGCATGCGACCGGAAACGTGCCGCTCAATGTCGAGCGCTTCATCAACATCTACCTGTCCGACAGCGTGCTTGGCGGCGGCGACGTGGTCGCGGAGCCCGGCTATCGCGGCCATTATGCGAGCTTCGACCTGAAGGAGAACAAGCGCGTCACGCACATCAACATCGAGAAGTCTGAAGACATCCACCGCCAGATCGTCGACATGGTCGCGCAATTGCCGCGCGTGCCCGCGCAGGCGCAGGGCGATCCCGTGCCGCTGCGCTATCTCGTTCCCGGCGACACGCTGGTGGAATTGTGGGACTCGGGCGTGAAGCTTCCAATGCGTGCCGGCGACACGCTCGAGCGCATCGCCGCGCAATATCACGTTCCGGTGTGGTCGCTCGCGCAGGCCAACGGGTTGTCTGAAAGCACGCCGCTTGCCGCCGCTCAGGACGTCATCATCCCGCGCCATCTGCTGCCGGCCATGCCGGAGCAGGCGGCCGCCACTCCGCCCAAGTCGGTCGCCAAGTCGGTCGCTAAGTCGGTACGCTGACGTTCGCGAGGCGCGTTCGTGATTTAGGATGCGAGTTGAGGCAACGCGCTGCATCCAGACTGCCGCAGCGCTCGCAATTGTGCATGTTCATTAATTCGGTGATCGAATCCAGCCCGGCAGGGAGGGTTCGATGCGCGACAATAGC
>NZ_JBBIAR010000128.1:0-10726 GCF_054185165.1 Bradyrhizobium sp. UFLA05-109
GGTGCGATGCGCGCCGGGGCTTTTTCTTTGCCCGCTTGTTCTTTGCCCTCTTGCGTTTGTCATTTATAGCTTCCGCGCATGTTGCCCGACATCGTCACCTTCTGGCATGGCCCGATGGACGCGCTGCGCCAGACCTGTCTGCGCTCGCAGCTCAAGGCCGGGCATAGGGTCACGGTCTACAGCTTCGACACCATTCCCGGCCTTCCAGCCGGTGTCGACAACGCGGAAGCGGAGGCGATCCTGCCGCATGCGTTCTCCGAAAAGTTGCGGCCACCGCAACCGGACGGAAGCTGGCGCGACTGGACCACGCTTCAGTTCAGCGACTTCTTCCGCATGAAGCTGATGGCGCAAGGCGCAGGCCTGTGGCTCGACGCCGACGTGCTGCTCTTGAAGCCCGTCGAGATCGATCCGGCAAAACCCTATTTCGCCTGGGAGCGGCCGCGCCAGCTCGGAAACTCCGTGCTGTATCTGCCGCCCGAGCACGGCATCGTTCGCGCATTCGAGGCGCTGATGAAGCAGGAGGAGCTGACGCCGGACTGGCTGTCGCTGCGCCATCGCGTGACGTTTGCACTGCGCCGCCTGCGCGGCGGCTCGAACCGTCTCTCGGATATTCGCGTCGCGATCTACGGACCCGCCGCGCTGACCGCGCTCGCGCACCGCTTCGGCGAACTGAGCTACGCACTGCCGAAGCAATCGTTCTACGCCGTGCATGCCGAGCCAAGACTGTTCTTCGAGCCATCCAACTATCTCGGCCTCGTCGCCAACCCCGAGATCATCGGCCTGCACATCTCGCCCAAGGGACGCGGTGGCCAGAAGCCGATTCCGGGAAGCCTGTATGCCTGGGCGACGGAGCGGTTTGCGTGACTCGTGCTCCACCCGCCCTGCCGCGACGCCCAGGGCGACCAGCACGTGACCTCAAGAGCTAAGGCGCCGAAGCATCCACATCGTCATGGCCGGGCTTGTCCCGGCCATCCACGCCTTGCCCGGCGGCACGAAGAACGTGGATGCCCGGGACAAGCCCGGGCATTGACGACCTCTCGTGGATGCTCATATGCGACTATCTTTACCCCGCATCGCTGTTTGATCCAGCGCAACGCGATTTCCTGCAGGTCTGCTCTACTCGCTTCAACACCGTCGAATGGAGCTTCGAGATGAGCACCGAGAGCAGACCTTATCCCGTGGTGCAGAACCTCATCGATTCCTTTGCCGGCTGGCTGAAGCATCGCCGCGAGTTGAATGAAATGCGGCAGCTCGATCGTTCCGACTTCAACCGGATCGCAAGCGATCTGCGCGTCTCACCGGATGATCTCGAGGAGCTGGTCCGTCACGGCCACCATGCCGCCGACGAACTGCCGAAAATGCTGGTGCAGCTCGGCATCAGCGAGGAGCAGCTCGGCCGCGCGCAGCCGCTTCTGCTCCGCGACATGGAGCGCGTTTGCGCTCTGTGCAACGAGAAGGCGCACTGTCACCGCGACCTCGCCGACGGCACCGCCGCCGAGAACTACGGGGGTTATTGCCCGAACGCCTCCACGCTGGAGACGCTCGATCGCACGGGCCACGCACCGCACTGACGACCCGCGGGAGCATTCGCTAGGGCGGGTACTTCAAGGCAGCTATGGGCAGGGATGGACCTGTCCGTCATAGCCCCTGTAACTTCCGGAGGATGGATTATAGGTTCGATATTGCTGACAGTTGGCGCCCGTGCTCTGGCTCACAGCCCGGTGCCGTCGGCCTGTTTCAGTTGCTCTATTCTCTTGTTCACCTTGCCCCACAGCAACGCCAGCAGGCTGCTTGGTGGCCGGCGAGTCCTCAACCGGGATCGCTTTCTTCTCTTCGATGGCCTGGCGCACTTGTGCCAATTCAGTTGCCAGCGCCTCGGCTCGATCGTGCTCCTGCTGCAGCGACTGCCGCAATTCCGTCGTCGCACTCTCGATTGACTGCTTGGGTTGTTGCGCCACCTCGCTCGCCCCACTGCTGCCGCGTGGACGTGCCAATCCCGTCGTCTCGGTTCTGCTTTGCGCCTTCGCACCGTCCCCCCCAAGCGCAGTGGTGGCCGAGAGCTCCCGGGGATTCAGCATTGTCCGCTGCAAATAGACCCCGCCAATGACACCTGCGATGACCATTGCGGCGATCCACCAACGTGCAGATCCTCGTCGCTCGTGCAGTGGCACAATCTGAACAGTCTCTGCAAGCGCAGAGCCCATCGCGGTGGCGGGTCGCTCGGGGGGCATACCCGACGGCGGGGACTTAAAAAAATTGTAGCACGGGTACCAGTGCGATGGCGTCATCTGGATCACTTCGCCGTACTCGCCGATCCATTCATCGGTCTCGGCAGACCACCGAGCAACCTCAAAGCTTTCGCTCGCTTCATCCTCGAGCACGATGGTGTGCCCATTCTTCGGTGCGATCTCTATCGGATAGCGCATGCGAAGGACGCCTCTTCAACTTGACGGGTAGGTCAATGATGACCTGCGCTGGCTGGGAATTCAGGAAAGTCGCATCGCTTTCATTTTTGTCAGCATCCCTCCACGACCGTGACCATCACCCTGCCTAGAATGCACAGTGAGACGACCAAAATTATGACTAGAGCGATTGCGCGATGATGTTCCCGTGCGGTTCCTGCGGACGCCCCGGCATCAGCGAAGAGCAGCTCGGCCGCGCGCATGCGACGGCGACCTCGTCCGCAACGCCGCGGCCGAAAACTACGGGGTTATTGCCCGAACGCCTCCACGCTGGAGAGGTTCGATCGCAGGGGCGGCGCGCCGCCCTGACAAGCGGTCTACTGGGTCAATTTATAGCAGTGCCCGCCGCCCCTATGCCTTACACGCGCGCGGCAAGTATCCAGCGTCGAAAATGAGCAGTCCGGTTGTCCGGCGGCTTTGGCCCCTCTCAATTGCGCACAGAACGTGGCAGCATTGGCAGCTGGAGGACTGAGAACGAAGCCCATCGAGAGAAGCGTCATCGCGGAGATAAGCGCCAGCTTTGCACGCGACATACCGATTCCTCCTATGCGATTCTGCCCCATTCTTCTTGTTCGAGATTGCCAAAACGTGCTGCTCGTTCAGTGGTTGCTAAGCGCGCGTGCAAGGTTTCAAAAATCCTCATTCGGCAGCCCTTCGCAGCGACGGCTCGTTAGCCGGATGCCTGGGTGTTGCGGAACATCCACCCGCTGCCTGGGTTCCGGCGAAGTCAAATGTGAGCGCGCCCTGTCGTCATGATCGCGCCTCTTGGCGACGAAAGTACATGTATGCGCCGACGGTCAGGTAATTGGTCGCGACCGCGATCACATTCCACATGATGATGTTCCTCGAGCCGATGGATGCGCCATAGATCACCCAGAGAATTTGGAAAGTGCCCATGATGGCCGCCATTCTGGGGGTCATGCCGACGCTCGAGCGTCGCTTCAGCATGGCAATGAGGTCGGGCAGTGCGGCGAACGTCGTCCCGAATCCCGCCGCGAAGCCGACGATCTGAGTGAGATCCATCACCCCTCCTCTCACATGCGCGGGCAGGCAAGTTTGCGGCGCGCCCTGTTTGACGACACGTAAGACAATCCCGCTTACTCAAATTGCACGGGCTCTTAAAGCATCTCCGACTCGTGAACACATGGAACCGATTAGCCGACAAGAGACTTTCCGGTCTGTGTTAAACGTTGCCGGCGCGCATCAAGCGCGAGCAGGGGCAGCACTCAAGTCAGTACGGGAGTGTTCAATGTCAGACCTTGTTGCGATCGTGTACCCATCCGAAGCCAAAGCAGAGGAAGTTCGGCAGAAAATACTCAAGCTCCAGAAGGAGTATCTGATCACGATCAATGATGCCGTGATCGCAGTCAAAACGGGGGATTCCGTCAAACTCAATCAGCTGGTGAACACAACTATGACGGGCGCCGCGAGCGGCAGCTTCTGGGGACTGCTGTTTGGCCTGGTGTTCTTGAATCCTCTGATCGGCGTAGCTCTCGGTGCCGGCGCGGGCGCATTGGGCGGCGCGCTG
Organism: Bradyrhizobium sp. UFLA05-109; assembly: GCF_054185165.1. Lineage (NCBI taxonomy): Bacteria > Pseudomonadati > Pseudomonadota > Alphaproteobacteria > Hyphomicrobiales > Nitrobacteraceae > Bradyrhizobium > Bradyrhizobium sp. UFLA05-109. The sequence goes on from NZ_JBBIAR010000128.1 coordinate 3,991, forward strand.
ACCGACTTCGGGATTAGAGATCAGTTCATGAAGGACCTCGCCGCGAAGGTGAAATCGGGAGATGCCGTTCTGTTCCTGCTGATCCAGAGCATGACCTCAGACAAGGTTCTCAATGAGATCAAGGTTGCGGGAGGGACGGTCCTCAAGACCTCGCTCGATGAAAAGAAGGAACAGCACCTGCGCGATACACTCGCAGCCGCAACTCAGTCCAAAGCTGCCTAGGTCCAGGACTGTCTGGGCCAAGACTGTCTAGGCCAAGACTGTCTAGGCCAAGACTGTCTAGACCAAGGCTGCTAGCCGCATGAGGCAAGGCTTGGGAGAGCAAGAGTCGCCGAGGGCGGCGAGGAGCAGATCGTGCGAAAATCGACTTTATGGGCGTTCGCTATCGCCGCTGCTTCGGCGGCGGCGATGACGACTGGCGGTCGTTCGCAGGCGGCCCTGATGGCACCACTGGGCCTGCATGAGGCCGCAGATCAGCTTCGTCTTACCGAAACGGTCCAGTTCACCTGGGGAGGCCGCCGTTACTGTTGGTACAACGGCGGATGGCGGGGCGGCGGCTGGTACTGGTGTGGCTACAATTGGCGGCGCGGCATGGGCTGGGGTGGTCCGGCCGGGTGGCGTGGGTGGCGACGGCCAGGCCACCGCCCGGTAGCTCGCCCACCGACAGTTCGCCCGCCGGCAGCTCGCCCACCGAGGCCAGGTCGACCGGGGCCAAATCGACCTGGGTCAAGCCGGCCGGGAATGCAGCGACCGCAAACACTCCCTGAGCGCATTCCCAACAGGTGATGGTCACCGCTTTGCCCGGCCGTAGGCATCAGACGGCCGGACATCGCTTTTTCTGAGCACAGCCTTTACCCTTGCTCATCGCCACGATCGCACCCGCGATCGCGATCGAGCGACGCCGCTATGGCAGCTTCCCCGGAAATCCGAGTTGGGGCGCCTTTCAGACCTGCCGGCGTGTTGATATGTGAGATACGAAATGAGGCAGACGATGAAATCCCGGGTAGAAACACTCACGCCGCCGAACACGCCGAAACCGATTGGACCTTACAATCACATCGCCAAAGTCGGTGAACATATTTGGATCGGGGGGACCGCCGGAGTCGATCCAGCGACAGGACATTTGGCAGGGGCAGACATCGGTGCGCAGACACGGCAAATCTTCAAGTCATTCCAAGTGATGCTTGATGCTGTCGGCTCCGACCTCAGCCACGTGACTCACATCAACGTGTTCTTGCAGCACATGTCCGACTTCGAGGCGATGAATGCCGCCTATATCGAGATGATGGGCGACCACAGACCCGCGCGCACAGTTTTTTCTGTCCAGGAACTCCCCAAGCCAGGCGTCTTGCTTACGATGAACCTTACGGCGGTGACGCGAGAGCGATGAGCAGCTGCGCGCCGGACGGCGCGGTCACGAGCGGCAATTCTCTTCGCGAAAGACGAACGTCGCTTTCAAGCGTAGGCCCTAGCCCTTGCTCATCGCGGCGATTGCGTCCGCAATCTCGATCGTGCGGCGCGCCATGTCGGCGTGCAGGCGCTCGACCATCTGGCCGTCGAGGCGGATCGCGCCGCGCGAGACGTTCTCGGGCAGTTCGAACGCTGCGATGATCTTTCGGGCACGCGCGACGTCCTCCTCAGGCGGTGTGAAGATGACGTTGCAGGCCTCGATCTGCGAGGGATGGATCAGCGTCTTGCCGTCGAAGCCGAGATCGCGGCCCTGCGCACATTCCGTCGCGAAGCCGCTCGAGTTGTTGATGTCGCTATAGGGCCCATCGAGGATCTCGAGGCCGTGCGCGCGCGTTGCCAGGATGCAATGGGTGATCATCGGGATCATCGCGGCGCGGCCCTCCAGCATCCTGATCCGCGTCTCCCGCGAAATGTCGTTGGGGCCGAACACGAACCCGACGAGGCGCGTATTGGGATCACGCGAAGCGGCCGAGAGCTCTTCTGCATGCAGGACTGCACGCGCGGTCTCGATCATGGCCCAGACCTTCACCGTCGGCGCGGCGCCGAGCTCGGCGAGGCGCCGGCCGATCGTGTCGAGATCCTCGACGCTGGAGACCTTTGGAACCAGGATACCGTCGGCCGAGGACTTTGCGGCCATGGCGACGTCGTCGGCCCACCAGGGCGTATCGAGGCCGTTGGTGCGGATCAGGATCTCCCGCCTGCCAAAGCCCTTTGCGGCGATCGCGGCCGCGATCTGGTCCCGCGCCATCGCCTTGGCGTCCGGGGCGACGGAATCCTCCAGGTCCAGGATCAGGCCGTCGGCCGGCAGGATGCGGGCCTTCTCCAGCGCGCGGGGGTTGGAGCCGGGCATGAACAGGTGGCTGCGGCGCGGGCGGGTCATGCGAGCGTTCCCTTCAAGCTTCAAGTGTTCCCTGGAGGTCAAAGCATTCTCTCCGGAGCCGATAGCACCCGGCCTGCCTATTCGAAAGGCTTGTTCGCCCCTGCGGTATATGATTAGGCATAGGCCATGATCACTTTCCCTCAGCACTTGCTTGACGGCTACAAGGCCTTCGCGACGCAGCGGCTGCCGACCGAGCAGACGCGCTATCGCGAATTGTCGGTGAAGGGCCAGTCGCCGGAAGTCATGGTGATTGGCTGCTGCGATTCCCGTGTCTCGCCGGAAGTGATCTTCGACGTCGGTCCGGGCGAGCTATTCGTGATGCGCAACATCGCCAATCTGGTGCCGACGTATCAGCCCGACGAGAATGCGCACGGCGTCTCGGCGGCGCTGGAATATGCCGTGACGGTGCTGAAGGTGAAGCACATCGTGGTGCTCGGGCACGCGCAATGCGGCGGCATCCGCGCCTTCGTCGACAAGATCGAGCCGCTCAGCCCCGGCGACTTCATCGGCAAATGGATGCAGATGTTCATCAAGCCCGGCGAGGTTGTCGAGCAGCGCGACCGCGAGACGATGGCGCAATTCGTCGAGCGCATCGAGAAAGCCGCGGTGTTCCGCAGCCTCGAAAACCTCATGACCTTCCCGTTCGTGCGCAAGGCCGTCGACGTCGGCCAGATGCAGCTCCACGGCGCTTATTTCGGCGTCGCGGAGGGATCGCTGTTCGTGCTGGACAAGGTCACGAAGGAATTCAAGAGCGTACGCGAAGGCGAGTAGTCCGTAGGGTGGGTTAGCCGAAGGCGCAACCCACCGCTTCTTTCACCGCGGAAACCAAAGAGGTGGGTTACGCTTGGCGGACTGCGCTTCGCGCAGCCGCAAAGCTAACCCACCCTACAAATCCTCAAGCCGCCTTCTTTTTCGCCGTGATCAGCTTGCGGTTGATCAGGACCTCGGCGATCTGGATCGCGTTGAGCGCGGCGCCCTTGCGCAGATTGTCCGACACGCACCAGAACGCGAGACCGTTCTCGACCGTGGCATCCTCGCGGATCCGGCTGATATAGGTCGCGTCCTCACCGGCCGCCTCATAGGGCGTGGCGTAGCCGCCGGGCTCCTGCTTGTCGATGACGAGACAGCCGGGCGCCTTGCGCAGGATCTCGCGCGCCTCATCGGCTGCGAGCGGGTTCTCGAATTCGACGTTGACGGCTTCCGAATGGCCGACGAAGACCGGCACGCGCACGCAGGTCGCCGAGAGCTTGATCTTGGGATCAAGGATCTTCTTGGTCTCCGCCATCATCTTCCACTCTTCCTTGGTGTAGCCGTCCTCCATGAAGACGTCGATGTGGGGAATGACGTTGAAGGCGATCCGCTTGGGGAATTTTTTGGCGATCAGCTCGTCATTGGTGTAGACGGCCTTGGTCTGCGAGAACAATTCGTCCATCGCGTCCTTGCCGGCGCCCGACACCGATTGATAGGTCGAGACCACGACGCGCTTGATGGTCGCCTTGTCGTGCAGCGGCTTCAGCGCGACGACGAGCTGTGCCGTCGAGCAGTTCGGGTTGGCGATGATGTTCTTCTTGGCAAAGCCCTTGGTCGCGTCCGCATTCACCTCCGGCACGATCAGCGGCACGTCCGGGTCCATGCGCCAGGCCGAAGAATTGTCGATCACGACCGCGCCGGCGGCGCCGATCTTCGGCGACCATTCCTTCGACACGCTGCCGCCGGCCGACATCAGGCAGATGTCGACGTCGGAGAAGTCGTAATGCTCGAGCGCTTTGACCTTCAAGGTCCGATCGCCATAGGAGACCTCGACGCCGACGCTGCGACGTGAGGCCAGCGCCACGACCTCATCCGCAGGGAATTTGCGCTCATCGAGGATGTTGAGCATTTCCCGTCCGACATTGCCGGTCGCTCCGACGACTGCGACTTTGTAACCCATCGTTCACTCTCCGGATGAAAAAGGCCTTCCCAAAGCGGCGCGCTTAACCAGGAAGAGCAGCGCTTCTATGCGAGAACCGCCCTCAAGACAACGTTTGACCGTGCCAGAAGGCATTGATGCCGCCGTACCAGGCCCCCGCGGCCGCATTTCCCAGAACCAGGATCCATCTGGCACTCCTAGGCTTTGCCGACGAGATCGTCGGCACGCTGGCGCGCCTGTTCGTCTATGTGGGGACGCTGGCGCTGCTTGCCATCCTCGGCCTCGCCGCACTCGGCCAATTGCCGAGCCTGCATGACGACGAGCCGGCGACAAGACCAGGCTGGAGCGTGGCCGACCGCTCGCATCCCGCCTTTGCTGTCGGCCGCCTCGATTCCAACGACAAAACAGACGCTTACATCATCCTTCGGCATCCCGAGGGTGGCCGCAAGGACATCATGCGCTGGGTGGGCGATACGCCGGTCCCGGTCGCCGAACTCGAAATCTATCGGCTCGGCGATGAATTCGACCCGGCCGCACGCCTGCCTTCGGACATGGCAACCCGAATGGGTCTCGGTGCGGCGGCGCCGCTCGAGGAAGCCGGCGTCATCGACAGCAAGTTCGGCTCCGTAGCCCTGTATCGTCCGAGCGGGCAAGCCTCCGGCTGTCTCGGCTATTTCAAGCGGATCGAAGAGCCGGGCTTGCAGATTTCCGGCTGGTCGTGCCAGGGCGACGCGCTGCCCGCCCGGCGCGCCGCGATCGCCTGCACGCTGAACCGGCTGACGCTGCTCACCTCCGGCAACGAGCCGAAGCTGGCCGAATTGTTCGCCCATGCCGAGCTGAAGCGCCGTCCCTGCGGCCCGCCTTCCTCCGCGGACTGGCTGATGGGCGCCGGAAATGCGCAGCTACGCGGCGCGCTTTGACGCGCAGCAAGCCCAACTAGCTGGCAAGCGGCAGGCAAGTGACTGGTTTTCATGCAACTTTTGGCCGCAGGCGCAATTATTCCGGCGCGGTGTGACCCAATTGACCTAGTTGCGGTCCCCCCCGGCGCGCTAGTATGAGGTGAAATCGATTGGCGGCCTGCCGCCTGAAGGGGACGTGATGAGCTCGAAATTTTCCGCCGCGAACAAATTGGCGCTGTGGCTTGCGGCGGGCACTGTTGCCGCCATCGGCTTCACCGCCTCGGTCGACGCCCAGACCAAGCGCACCTATGACGATCGCGGCCGCGTCTATTACGGAGCGAGCGGCCCCAACGTCGTTTATCAGCAGGGCCCGCGTACCCGCATCTATGTCAGCAAGCGCTCCTGGCTCGACGGCGGCACCGAGGTCAATCCGGGCGACCGCAAGTTCATGGACTATGCGTTTCCGCCGGAGATCGGATATCCGACCTTCGCCCGCGAGAACAACAACCGTCCGATCGATCGCCAGCCGCTGTCGACGCCGGCCGATGTCGGCGGCTATCCGCGGAATTTTCCGCTCTACTGAAGCGGACATGGCAGATAGAATCGAAATGGCCGGGCTCACGCCCGGCCATTTCGTTTTGCGATGACGTCTGGTTCTACCGACCGGGTACCAAAAGCCCGGTCGTGGCGTTCGCAAAATCGTTCGATCGCCTCGGAGCGAAAATCCCCCAAGCGCTCGAAGATGATCTCATCCGGCCAATCCCACCAGGCGATACGGCGCAGGCTCTCCGCGACAGAATCGGGAAAGCGCTGGCGGATGGGACGCGCAGGAACGCCGCCGACGATGGTGTAGGGCTCTACGCTGCGGCTGACGACCGCGCCCGCGGCGATCACCGCGCCGTCGCCGACCGTCACGCCCGGCAGCAGGATGGCGGCATGCCCGATCCAGCAATCATTGCCAACGATCACCCGGTCGCTGCGGCGCTCCGCAAAGAAGTCGCGGTCACGGGTCGCTGTCGCCTCGTAATACTCGGGGCAATAGGTGAAGCGATGTTGGGACGGCCGACCCATCGGATGGTTCGGCGCGCCGATCCGCACCGAGTTGGCGATTGCCGTGAATTTCCCGATCGCGGCGTCGGCGACCTCGCAGTTCTCCCCGAGATAGGAATAGTCGCCGAGCGAGGCGAATTCGATGCGCGTGTTGCAGAGGATTTCGCAACGGCGCCCGATCTGCGCCTCGCGCAGGCGCACCGTTTCATGGATGACGGTTTCCGCGATCTTGGGGCGGGGTGAGGCATCCATGAAGCGGCTCCTGAGATGTGGGGCGGTGCATCCCGGTCACGTTTACGCCGGACCGCGTAGGGTGGGCAAAGGCGCTCTTGCGCCGTGCCCACCATCTCTCCGCGACTGCGATAGAAGGGGTGGGCACGCTTCGCTTTGCCCACCCTACAACGCGCTACGACTCTTGCCGTTACGCGTGCAGCTTCTGCAATTCCTTCAGGATCGCTTCGCCCATCTGCGTGGTCGAGGCGGCGGTGGTGCCTTCCGACTTGATGTCCGCCGTGCGCAGACCGCTGG
>NZ_JBBIAR010000129.1:0-10687 GCF_054185165.1 Bradyrhizobium sp. UFLA05-109
ATCCAGTAGAAGCACTGCACAACCGGAAGGCCGGTCCGCAGCAGGGTCGCCTCATCGCTCACGAGGTTTTCGTTCGTGATATCGCCCCTCAGCATCGCGATGAAATGCTGTATCGCGAGCAGGATGTCGATGATGTGCGCGTATCCCTTCTTGCGGACGAAGGACAGGGAATTGATCAAGGCCGGCCAAATCGCATCAAGCGGGTCGCCGCGAGCAAAAAGGTTTGTGACTCGGTGTTCTGCGCTGATACAGGCAAACACGACCTCGCCCGTTTCCCGCGCAACCTTGTCCGCGGAGTCGAGACATGTCTGGGCTTCATCGATGGTCAGAGTCCAGAGTGATGCCATCTGCAGAAGGAGATAGGCGGCGGGCTGATGTGCCAGGAAGCGGTGGCGTTCCGTGACCGCGACAGCCACGCGAGCGAACCGCAAGCCCTCCTCGAAGCGACCGAACGCCGGACCGAGGATGATCCCCAAGCCTCCATATCCGACGATGCAGGATGAGCTATGACCGAAGTCGATAGAAAGTGTGACCATCCGAAGTGCGAAAAAGCCATAAAGATGCTCGTCGACGAAATAGGAGGACTGACCGAGGGTCAGCAAGACGTTGCTGAGCGCGCGCATCTCGGGATCCTCCATCAGTGGAAGATCAATGAGGCTCTCAATGGGGCGAGATCCCATCCGACGCTTCAGGTCATCGTATTCCTTGCGAACGTCTTCGGCCGTGGGACGTTCGGGAAACGTCATATCGAACATTTTCACGCACTCGAGCGCAGTCCCAACCGCGTTCGCCATGTCGCCATGAAGGAGTTGCAGCGTGACGCGGAGCCTGTAGCCCTCGGTGCGGTCCACCCGGGTCCTAGCCTTCGCAAGCAGCAATTCGATAAGCTCGCCGGAGAGGGCCATATTGGCGCGCAACAGCTCGCATTCGGCGCGTTCGAGCAGCAGCTTGAAGGCAAGGTCGTACGCCTGCTCCCAACCCTGATCGCCCAGGGTCTCCAGTCCAAATGCGAAGTAACTGCAGGCGGATGCGTGCGCAGTGGAAGCCTTGGCCCGCAATCCTGCCTGGAGATTGAGCCGGGCTATTCGGGCTTTCTCGTTTGGCTCGGTGGCGGCGAGGACCCCAAGGTTGAGCTGACTGACGATATCGAAGAGCTTCTCGGCGACCTCCTCATCCCTTAGCTCCGCCATCAGTCGTTGTCCCACCCTGAAATGCAAGGCAGGACGCAAGCTGTCGGCGATCAGCGCATACGCCGCTTCCTGTACACGATCGTGGAGGAACCGATAGTGCTCACCGCGGGAGACGATGATGCCGTACTGGACGGCCACGCGCAGGCTTTCGTGGATTTCGGCTTTCACCATGCCGATCACGAGCTCTAGTGTTGCGATGTCGGCCTGACTGCCGAGGCAGGCGAGCAGCTTCAGTGTGTCCTGCGCACTCGTTGGCAAGCGCTTCAGGCGCCCCAGCATCAGATCGACGAGATTATCGGTGAACCCCTTGGCGTCGATTCCTTCCAGATCCCAGATCCACTCGCGCGTCTTAGGATCGAGGTGGAGGAGGCCCTCCTCGGAAAGGTTGGTCAGGAACTGGACTGCGAAGAACGGATTACCGCCAGTCTTGCGATAGATAAGGCCGGCGAGCCTTCGGGCCCGCGTCGGCAGGCAGCGCAACGTGTCGGCGACGAGCTGATTGACGTCGGCGAGCGAGATCGGGCCCAGCGCAATTTCGTTGACTGGCGTTCCGGCTTGTCGAACCGAGGCCACCATACGCAGCAGCATGTGCTCAGCGCCGACCTCGTTGTCCCGGTAGGCCCCAATCAGCAGCAGATGCCCGACGTCGGGATGGGTCGCAAGCTGCTCAATCAGGGCGAGAGTAGCGGGGTCGAGCCACTGGAGGTCGTCGATGAAGATCAACAAGGGATGTTCGGGGCGCGCGAACACGCTCACGAATCTCTGGAACACGGCCTGGAAGCGAAGCTGGGCGTCAAACGGCGCAAGGTCAGGCACGTCCGGCTGCGGACCGATCATCCGGGTGAGCTCGGGCATCAGGTCTGTGAGCAGGCGGCCATTGGTCCCGACGGCCTCGAGGACCGCGGCTCGCCAGTGCGAGATGTCACTTGCCTTTCCGTTCAGAATTTGCCGGATCAGCGTCTGAAAAGCCTCAGCTACTGTCGCATAGGGAATGTCGCGGCTGCGCTGATCGAACTTGCCGGAAATGAAGATGCCTCGCGGCAGGATGATCACTTTGTGCAGTTCGTTCACAACTGACGACTTGCCGATTCCGGAATAACCCGACACCAGCACGAGCTGCGTCGCTCCGCTGGTAGCGACCTGGTCGAAGGCGTTGAGCAGAGTCGCTACCTGGCTTTCGCGTCCATACAGTCGCTCGGGGATCAGCAAGCGAGCCGGTGCATCTGCCGCCGCCAAGGAAAATGGTACGATTCGCCCGGCTTCTTCCCATTCGGCAAGGCACCTTCGCAGGTCGATCTCAAGGCCAACGGCCGTCTGGTATCGATCCTCCGCCGCCTTGGCGAGCAGCTTCATCACGATCGAGGAGATTTGTTCGGGCGCGCGACACGCTTGCGCGCTTGGTGGCGTGGGCTCGCGCGCGATGTGGCAATGAATGAGCTCGATCGGATCGGAGGTGGTGAAGGGTAGGGTGCCCGTCAGCAGCTCGTAGAAAGTGACGCCGAGCGCGTAAAGGTCGCTACGAGAGTCAGTCGCGCGGTTCATGCGGCCGGTCTGCTCCGGCGCCATGTAAGCGAGAGTCCCCGAGATGACGTCTGGCGGCTCGGGCGTCTGGTGCTCGCGAGCCAGGCGGGAGGCAATTCCGAACCCGGTCAGCCAGGCCCGGCGACCCACGGGATCAACCAGGATGTTCGCGGGCTTGATATCCTTGTGGATGAGGCCCCGTTCGTGGACCTGGCGCACTGCCTCAATGACGGCGATGGCAATCTGAAGGAAACGTGTCGTGTCCAGCGGCTGGCCGATCCACTGCTCCAGGAGCTCGCCTCCTGGGTCCTGAAGGGCAAGGGCGGGCCGCTCCTGAAGCCGGGTGAGCGCGATGGGCCGCGCGGCCCAGGCTGCATCCAGCTCGGCCTGCAGCGCCAGCTCATGCTCTAGGCGCTTGCTTGAATGGGGCGCTTCGTGGCCCGGGACGACGAGCAGGATGCGGTCGCCCGCCTCGCGCTCGAGCCGGCAAAGCTCATAGTTGCCCCGCCGCAACACGTTGCAAGCGTGGTTGGCGAAATCCATCTCGGCCGTTGGCCCTCTATCCAGTTGCTCTACAACTTCCATCGGGATGCCCTGCGATGTTCGTTGATCAGCAGCAACGCCCATCGCGATCATAACCGCGGTGGGGAGTGTCAGGCCTTGTACAAAACCATCATAGATGGTCTGAAACTGATCAGAAAGGCCAATTCCGACATGGACCTAGTGTCCCATCCAACAAAGAGCTCTTCAGGCGTCGAGGCTGGGCCTCAGCGGGTCTTCCCGATTTGATCATGGTCTTGTTCGGGAAGCGTTTGGGCCGTGCTGTCAGCATGGCCAACGTTACACGGCCAAACGCCGCCAGGCGCCCGGACTGGTGCCGATCGCTTTTGAGAAAACACGCGTGAAGTGGCTTTGATCGGCAAAGCCGGTAAGCTTGGCTACCTGAGCAAGCGCTAGTTCCGCATCCGTCAGCAGGGTCTTGGCTCGGTTGATCCTCTGATCCTGGAGCCAACGATGTGGAGAGAGGCCCATTGACTGGGTGAAAGCACGGGCAAAGTGGCTTGGCGAAAGGCCGCACTCCGAAGCAACTTCGGCAAGGGAGAGGGTGCCCTCAAGATTTTCGCTCAGTAGCTCGGTTGCTTTTTTCTGCTGCCAGGACGCCAATCCCCCCTTGATCCGGCGATCCAAGCCGTCGGCACCCGCATAGGTCTGCATGACATGCGCTGCAGCGGCTTGCATGACATGGTCGACGAAGATGCGGCTGGCCTCTCGTGGACGCATCAGCGAGGGTAGCAAGGCAACAGCGAGCTGCATCATCGTCGGATCGGGTAATGAAATGCCTGTATCAGCCTGCAATTCATCGATGGCTTTCGCGCCCTGGTGTTCAAGTACTCCGTTCAGGGCTGCGCGCGTGAAGTAAAAGTGCACAAGATGGAAGCCGCTCCTGAACCTCACCTGGTTGTCATTACGCAAGTCGAGAAGCGTCGCGACGCCCGCCGGCTGGGGACCTTGCCGGGTCAGGTGGCGCTGGTTGAGCCAAACTTCGCGCTCGAGGCCGGAGCAAAGCGAGACCGAAAGGATGATGGCGTCCTCATTCGGGAGCGGAGGAGATTTTTCGACAGAGGGCTGTTGCGACTGAACCAGAGTTGCGGCGAATTCCTTGTGGCCCTTTTGCTGGACAAGTGTCGGGGCCTCTCCGAGTTGGAGAAGTTGTGCGACTGTTTGGCCATAGCCTCTTTGAGCCGACATTTCGTGCAAATATCTCTCTGGATGCGCCGTTCGTTCCGTGGGTCACTCGCTCAAGACAAGATAGTTCGTCGCCAATCCTGTGGTGTGGCGCCGGCGATGTTGCCGAACACGCGGCTCAGGTGATGTTCGTCGTGAAATCCGCATTGCCTGGCGACGTGATCCAGCGAACACGTCCTTTGCCGCATCAGGGTCATCGCTTTTTCCACCCTGCGCTCCAGTAGCCAACGATGTGGCGGTAGACCGGTCACGTTCTTGAAGGCTGTCGAAAAGCCGCTTGGTGACATTCCACATTCACCTGCAAGTTGGACGATGGAGACGTTCCCCTGAAGGTCGGCTGAGAGGATCGCCTTGACCCGCTCCTCCTGCCACTTTGCCAATCCTCGGCCGAATTTGCCGCGCTTTTTGCCGGGGACGCCGTAGGCGTGGAGCACGTGAGCTGCAATGGCTGTCGTAATGTGGTCAACGAACAGCGTGTTGGTTTCGCCCGGCCGTTGAAAGGCAGGAAAAAGAGAAAGGCCAAGTTCGCGAATGACGGTATCATCGATGCCCCTGCGTGGATCGTGCGCGAAGCCATCGATCGGCCGGGTTCCTTCCAGCTCTCCAATGGAGTTGAGCACTGCGCGGGGCAGGTAGAAGGACATCATGTGAAACGAGGAGGCGCCGTAGCCGATGTATTTCCGTCGGAGGTCGAAAATGTTCGACGAGCCGGCCTTTAGAGGAAGGGCCGATACTGGCTTGCCGTCGATCCAGAGGATCCGCTTTGGCCAGTCCCTGATGTTCAGCGTGACAAGAAATGCGTCCTCCAGGGGCACCGGCGAGGTATAGCCGTTTTGCGGATGGTCCCGTCTGACTTCGGTCACCGCGATCCCGGACCTCTGAAGGATAGGTTTGGTGACGAAGGTTCTTGCCCTGCCGACGTGCAGGGCTTCAGCAAGCTGTTGGCCGTACGCGCGTTTTTGCATCTTCAATTCCAGAAATCGCGAGACTTCCAGGTTGATTCCACTGCACAAACCTTATCGATCTCGGCGGCGCGACCTACGCCGCATGTTCCCTTGCCTTCGGAATGGCACCAGCCGCGCGCAATCCATCGATTTCCGAGGCGCTGAATCCGAGTTCGTGGAGAACCGCTTCATTGTGTTCCCCGAGTTTCGGGGCTCGCTTGGCCGACACCTTGGCAACGCCGTGCACCTGGATCGGGCTCGAGATCGTCGAGGTCAGCTTGCCGCCAGCACCTTCGAGGGGAACGATGATGTCGTTTGCCCGGAGCTGCGGATCGTTGATCGCCTCCTGCGGCCCGCGCACAGCACCGAACGTTACATGCACGCCGCTAAACACCTCGTACCAATATGCCATCGGCTGTGAGCCGAAGACGTCGTCCAGGATAGCCGTCAACGCCTCCATGTTGGCCATCAGCTTCGCCGGATCGGAGAAGCGGGGATCGGTATGGAGGTCGGGGCGGCCAATGGCTTTCGCCACGGCTTCCAGCTTGTCGGGTGTTACGATGAGGACGAACCAGGTGTTGTCCTTGGCGCGATAGACATTCATCGCCGCGTTGGCAGGGTGCCTGCGGTCGTGCAGCCCGAAGAATTTTGCTTCACACAGCGCGGCCTGGATCGAGACGCTCGCGGACCAGATGCCTTCGGCGAGCAGTGACGTCGTGACATGCGCGCCTTCGCCGGTGCGCTCGCGACGATAGAGGGCGGTGACGATCGCCGAATAAAGCCCGACGGCGGTCGCGTTGTCGCCACTGCCCGCCACTGGCCAGGTCGGCGGCGCGCCGGCGTCGCGCGTCAGCGACAACAGGCCGCTGCGGGCCCAGTATGAGGTGATATCGAAGCCCGGGAGATCGGCATCCGGCCCCTTGTCGCCGAAGCCCGAGATGTCGGCGTAGATGAGGCGCGGATTCCAGCGCACCACGTCGTTGTATTCAAGCTTCAATCGTGCGCGAGCGGGATGCGGTGTGTTGACGACGAGCACGTCCGCCCATTTTACGAGCTTTTCCAGGATCTGCTGAGCGCTCGGTGATTTCAGGTCCAGCGTGATCCCGCGCTTGTTGCGGTTGGCCAGATGCCAGGGGTAGGCGTCGTCGGCGACCGGCTGGGGAGGGAGCTTGTTTGCATGTCTCCACAGCTCGCCGCTTGGCGGCTCCACCTTGATGACGTCCGCACCGAAGTCCGACAGGATCACGGCGGCACTGGGGCCCGCGATGAAGCTCGCGAGATCCACTACCTTCAGGCCTGAGAAAATGTTGTCGTTCGTCATCCTTGTTCTCCTTTGTCTTGAAGTTCGTGCATGCATCGCAGTTCGTTCAGTGGGATGCGCGCGAGGAGCCGAGAGTTGCCATGGCGGTTTACCTGCCTTGGCCGTGCCTGGTGTTCATCGCCCATGAAACTGCGGCGCGCGCTTCTCGAGGAAGGCGGACGTGCCTTCCTTCTTATCTTCAGTTGCAGCGCAGATGCCGAAATAGGAGGCTTCGAGTGCGAAGCCCTCGGTTTGACTGGTGTCCATGCCCTTGTTGGCCGCTTCGAGCGAGAACTTCACGGCGATCGGGGCGTTGGCGGAGATCTGCTTCAGGATCGCCTCGGCGCGCGCAACGAGATTGGCCGCGGGAACGATCTCGTTGACGAGGCCAATTCGATAGGCTTCTTGCGCTGAGATCGTCTCGCCTGTGAGGATGAGTTGCAGCGCGCGGCCCTTGCCGACGAGGCGCGGCAGACGCTGCGTGCCTCCGCCTCCGGGCACGAGCCCCAGCTTCACCTCCGGCTGGCCGAATTTGGCATGCTCGGCGGCGATCCGGATGGTGCAGGCCATTGCCGTCTCGCAGCCGCCGCCAAGGGCAAACCCGTTGATCGCAGCAATTACCGGCTTGCCAAGATTTTCGATCAGGTTCAGCACATCCTGTCCGAACCGGCTGGACTCCTGGGCGTCGTAGGCGTCGACATGCGCGAGCTCGCTGATGTCGGCGCCGGCAATGAAGGCCTTGTCGCCGCTGCCTGTCAGGATCACGCCGTGTACCGCCGCATCTCGCTTCGCGTCCTCGAACGCAGTCTTCAGATCCGTCCAGGTCGGCGTGTTGAGCGCGTTGAGGACTTTCGGGCGATTGAGGGTGATGTAAGCGATCCCGTTCTTCTTCTCGTAAAGCACGTTCGCGAGCGCCAAAGCGTCGGCCATTGTCGTCTCCTGTTGTCGGGAAGGGGCGGGCGGAGGTCACGAAACTCCGCCCGCATAGCGCAGCGATCAGACGAAGGCGCCAATACCGGTGATGGCCTTGCCGACGATCAGGTTCTGCATCTGGTAGGTGCCCTCGTAGGAATAGAGCGCCTCGACGTCGGCGAACAACTTGCCGACGTGGTAGTCGGCCACGATGCCGTTGCCGCCCAAGAGTTCGCGACCCCAGGCCACTGTCTCGCGCGCCTTGGCGGTGCAGTACGCCTTGGCGAGCGCGGCGTGATGATCGCCCAGCTTGCCTTCGTCGTCGAGCTGCGCCAGCCGAAGCATCAGGCACTGGCAGGCGGTGAGATTGCCGAGCATCTTGGCCAGCAGATCCTGCACCAGCTGGAACGAGGCGATCGGCTTGCCGAACTGGAGGCGGCTCTGGGTATAGGCCAACGTGTTTTCAAAGGCGCCCATCTGCGCGCCGGTCGAGGCCCATCCCACCATATAGCGGGTCATGCGCAGCACGCGGGCGGTGTCGCGGAAGGAGTTGCCGCCCTGCAGGCGGTTGGCCTCGGGAACGCGCACGTCTTTCAGCGTAATCTGGCCGTTCTGCACGACCTTCAACGCCATCTTGTTCTCGATCTTCTCCACGCTGAAACCGGGTGAACTCTTGTTTTCGACAATGAAGCCCTTCACCTGGTTGTCGGCGAGGTCACGCGCCCAGATGATGGAGAGATCGCACCACGGGGCGTTGCCGATCCATCGCTTCTGGCCGTTCAGAATCCAGGTATCGCCCTCGCGCTTCGCGGTCGTGGTGAGACCGCCGCTCGCGCCGGAGCCGACCAGCGGCTCGGTCAGGCCGAAGCATCCGATCTTTTCGAAGCGCGCCATTTGCGGCAGCCACTTTTGCTTCTGCTCCTCGGAGCCGTCGAGATAGATCGAACCCATGGCGAGGCCACTATGCACGCCAAAGAACGTACCGATCGAGGGGTCGACCCGCGCCATCTCCATCGCGACGAATCCGAATAGCTTCTGGCTGCCGCCAGCGCATCCGTAGCCGTCATAGCCGAGCCCGCCGATGCCAAGTTCCTTGAACGAAGGCAGCAGCTCGAACGGGAAGGCATCGTCGGACCAGTATTTGGCAATGACGGGCTTCACCTTCGTTTCCATGAAGGACCGCACCTTTCTCACAACCCCGAGTTCGTCGGCGTTCAGGAGCTCGACGAGCTGGTAGAAGTCGCCGTTGGGCGCCGGTAGCGCCTTCGGCGCGTCCGTCTTGCGGGCTGCGGTAGCGGTGGCCATTTTTGGATCTCCTTTGACTGCGGCTTGGCATGCCTGGGAAGTTGAACGATCAGGTTCGCTGCTAATCTGACGCCGAAGCGGTCTCTCCTCTTGAAGGGGCTTGCCCTGTCGGGGACGTTTTTGCCGCCTTGTTCGCGACCGCCTTGTTGCACTCGAAAGCAAGGAAGCCCCCGAAGGCTGTCCGCCTGCGGAGGCTTCAGTTTGTCGGAATGCGAAGACCTTTAGGCGACCGGCTCCGCCAGTTTCGGCCGGTCAGCCTTGGCGACCTTCTTGCGCAGTTCGATCAGGCCGAGCAGGATCTCGTCGCGCTCTGCCGCCAGCTCGTCGACCGAGCGTGCGCCGACTTCGGCATGAACGCCGTCGATCAACTTCTTCTGGACGTCCGGAGTGAGATGCGGGTTGCCTAGCACTTTCCACCAGGCCTCCATCGGTCCGGTGAACTGCTGAAAGAAGTGCTCGATGCCGCCTTGGCCGCCGCCGAGATGGTTGAGGAGGACCTGGCCCATGATTCCCCAGCGCAGGCCCGGGCCCCAGCTCACGGCGGTGTCGACGTCAGCTACGCTGACGACGCCCTCGGCAACGAGGTGATAGACCTCCCTCGCCAGGGCTGCCTGGAGACGGTTGGCGACGTGGCCCGGCACCTCCTTGTTGAGGCGGACGGGGCGCTTGCCGAGACCGGCATAGAACTCGGTTGCCCGCCGAATGGTCTCTTCCGAGGTCTTGGCGCCGCCGACGATTTCGACCAGCGGCACCAGATGCGGCGGATTGAAGGGATGGCCAATCACGCAGCGCTCGGGGTGGGAAGGGCAGGCCGACTGGATCTCGCTCATGGTCAGGCCCGACGAACTCGAGGCGATGATGACCTCGGGAGGCAGCAGCTCATCCAGCTGCTTGTAGAGCGTTCTCTTGAAGTCAATTTTTTCGGGTCCGTTTTCCTGCACCAGATCGGCGTTCTTCACGGCCGTTGCGAGCGCCGCGGTGAAGCTCAGCTTGCTTTGCGACGCGCCGGACGCGAGGCCTAGTCGTTGCAGCGCGGGCCAGGCTGCCGCGACGAAGCGCTTCAAAGCCGCTTCCGCGTCCGGCGCAACGTCGGTTGCGACGACCTCGAGGCCGTTCGCAAGGAAGAGAGCCGCCCAACTGGCTCCGATCACCCCGGTGCCAATCACGGCGACGCGGCGAATAGGCTTGTTCTGTGGCATATCAGTTCTCCTGCGAGATTTCGGCATATGCAATGCCGGTGAGGTTGCCTTGTGCGTAGAGGAAGTTTCGCTCGCCCGATCCATCGAGATGCGCGGAGTAGATCGAGCCTGCGAAGTCGGTCACGAACATGCGGTCGCCCGGCACGTCGAGAGCGATGCCGATTCCCTCCATCAGGTGAGTCACGACGATTTCCGGCTCGGCCGGCCTGTTGTCGATGGCAGCCCTGTTCACCGTATTGCCGCGCGGAGGATCGCCGCGGTCGGTCCAGTACAGGACGCGATTCTTGAGATCGAGCTCGAGGTCGATCGGCTCGGGCAAGCGATTGAAGAAGACTTCGATGTCCGATCGGTTTGCCGCAGTCTGTCCCGCCGGAATTTCGAGATTGGCGCGGAAAATGCGACCGCGGCCGGCATTATCGGGACCCTTCTGGGTCCAATAGATCTTGCGGTGCTTCGGATCGATCGTCAGCCCGACGCACCACCTCGTCTGGTCGCGGCTATCCGCGTCGCCGCGCCCCGCTTCGATCAGTGTTTCGATCTGCGAGCCATCCAGATTGGCGCGCATGACGC
>NZ_JBBIAR010000012.1:0-167532 GCF_054185165.1 Bradyrhizobium sp. UFLA05-109
TCCGCCGGCCCCGCCACCACCATCCGCACCAGTCCAGCAGGATGCCGCTCCCGCGGTGACGCCGCCGCCGGCCCCACCTGCCGCCGTCGCGATTGCTCCGCCCCCGGCCCCGCCGCCAGCGTCCGCTCCGCCTCCCGTTCAGGCGACGACGGCTCCGGCCCCGGCCACAGCGCCTGCGCCCACTCGCGACCTCAATTCGCCGGTCGGCGTCTGGCTCACCGAGGAGAAAGAAGGCAAGGTCCGCATTGAACAGTGCGGCAACAATCTCTGCGGCTACTCGGTCGACGCCAAGTCGGACCAGAATGGCGAGCAGATCCTGATCAACATGAAGCCGGCCCAAGGCCAGAAATGGACCGGCCGGATCGTCGATCCCAACACGGGCTCGACCTACGACTCCACGATTGCGATGCGCGGCACCGACCGCCTGCGCGTACAGGGCTGCGCCTTCGGCGGCATGTTCTGCGGCGGCCAGACCTGGACGCGGGTGAACTAGTTCACGCTTGCCTAGGACCTCGCCTCGATCACATGCGCCTGGACTTTTGCAGAGATCTCGCCCTCACCATGTCGCGCGGCAATTTTCCTTGCCGCGTGAGCGGTAGCAGCCTCCAGCGCGTCGGGACGTCTCGCCTCGATTTCGTTGCGGAGTAGCGTGCCCTGACAGTAGCTCATTGCAACGTGCTGCGCGGAGATGGACCGGCTTTGTTCAGACCGTGTTTGAACTGCCACATCTGAAAACCCTGCATCCTGCACATCGCGCCGGATCCGCGCGGTGTCATGATAGCCGTGTGGCGTGCGCGCGAGGAAGCGCGGCGGATCGTCCGGGAAGAGCTCGGCCAGCGCGTCGGTGACGTCTTTAGCGAAGATATTGTCCTCGATCCTGTCCCAGACATTGAAGATGAAAGCCCCACGCGGCCTCAGTACACGCCGCGCCTCCTGGTAGGCTTTGACGCGATCCGGGAAGAACATCGCGCCGAACTGGCAGCATACGACGTCGAACGAACCGTCGGGGAACGGGAGTAACTGCGCATCGGCCTGACGCCAGCTCACACGCGCATCGGCGCCATGCCGAAGCTTTGCATGATCGAGCATCGGCTGATTGAGATCGGTCACCGCATAGGTCGCGTCCGGCGACAGGACGGCTGCGACGGCGCGTGTGACCACGCCGCTTCCCGCCGCTGTTTCCAGTACGGCCTTTGGCGCCCGCGCAGCGACGCGGCGCGCCATGTCGTCGGCATAGCTCTGGAAGATCAGGGGAACCATATAGCGGTCGTAATTTTCCGGGACCGAGCCCGCAAACAGCTTGTCGGATTCAGGCATCCTCGTCTCCGCGAATGGCCTTTCGGGTCGCAGGCAGCAGGCCACGAAGGTATCGCCTTGTCACGTTGCGCTGCACAGCCAGCAGCCAGCGTGCACAATGTCACGCCTCGCAGAAACTGCGTGACAGCCCTCACATCGGCGCGCCCGAACACCGTGGCAGGTTCCCCCAACCTCATAGGGGCGAGCCATGAAACATTTTCGCAAGGGACTTTTGACCAGCATCCTCATCATTGCCCTGCCGTATGCGCAGGCGCACGCTGCGACCGGTAGCTTCGACGGCAGCTGGAACGTGCGGATCACCTCAACGAGCGAGGCCTGCGGCAACGGCTCGACGGTCGCCATCGGCATCAGCAACGGTCAGGTCGCTTCCAGCAGTGCCGCGGTGAGTGCATCAGGCAGCGTCGCAGACGCTGGTAAGATCAGCGTCATCTTGAGCAGCGGCATCAAGCGCGCCACAGGCTTCGGCCACCTCGCCGGCACCTCAGGCTCCGGCATCTGGCGTGGCACCATGTGCACGGGCACGTGGACGGCGGAAAAACTATAGACACGGCGACGGTTGCCCGACGGTCGGCCATCGAGTCGCGGCTCACCAACGGTGGGCAGACATCTCAGGGAACGTCGATCCGATCGATGCGTTGAAAAGCGCTAGCAAACTCATTCCAGCCTGTCGCGCTACGGATGGGCCGAGTGAGGTTTGCCGGCCAGGCAAGAGCGCGCCAAAGCGGGCGCTGACGCCGAACAGGCTTGAACAATGAGGGTCTGCGGAGCTGTGCGGGCCGGTTTGTTCACCGCATTCATTGCCGCGGCCTGGCTCGGCGGACAGGTCCAGACCTCCCTCGCGCAAACGCGGCCACCGGTATCTTCGAGCGATGCGGCGAAGGTGTCGCCGCGTAAGGAAAATCTTCCCAGGAAGGAAGCCGCGACATCCGACCCGCACACGGCAGGATTTGTTACCGGCGCGGCGCAGAGCACCGAGTTCGCCATAGCTCAGGACATTGCGACGACCCTGGCCAGCGGCCAGGAAACAGGTCCTCACGGGGAGGTCGCATTGCGGGTGCTGCCAATCGTGGGAAACGGCGGCAGTCGCAACATCATCGACATACTCAGCCTGGCCGGCGCCGACATGGCGATCGCTCCCGTTCTGCTGG
This sequence comes from Bradyrhizobium sp. UFLA05-109, assembly GCF_054185165.1. Taxonomy (NCBI): domain Bacteria; kingdom Pseudomonadati; phylum Pseudomonadota; class Alphaproteobacteria; order Hyphomicrobiales; family Nitrobacteraceae; genus Bradyrhizobium; species Bradyrhizobium sp. UFLA05-109. The sequence goes on from NZ_JBBIAR010000012.1 coordinate 2,466, forward strand.
CTGATCGTCTCCGAGAGAGAGGCGCCCTCAGAGATATCGGCAACAGGCTGGTCTACATCACCCCGCTGTTTGTCGAAGAGTTCCACCTCCTCGCGCGGTCCGAAATCAACAGCGTGGCGGATCTTGCGGGCAAGCGGGTCAATCTCGGCGAAGAAGGCGGCGCCGGCGCGGTCCTCGGCCGCGAAATGCTCAACGATCTGGAGGTGAAGGTCAATGAATCCAACCTGCCTCTGGACGCAGCGATGGACGGGATGCGCGAGGGGCAAATCTCAGCCACGTTGCTGGTGTCGGGCAAACCGGTCGGCTTCCTGGCGCGGTACGCCCAAGGTGATGGCCTTCACTTCCTGTCCATCCCCTATTCGAAGGCCATGCTGGAGCATGATTATCTGCCATCGACGCTCAGCCACGAAGATTACCCAGGTATCATCGACGCCTCTGACAGCGTCGACACCATCGCGGTCAAATGCGCGCTTTTCGCTTACAATTGGTCGCCGCGCGGCGAGCGGTTTGCGCTCCTGGAACTGTTCGTGCAGACGCTGTTCTCGCGATTTCCTGAATTTCTCGGTGACGGTCATCACCCCAAGTGGCGAGAGGTGAACCTGGCAGCGGTGCTTCCTGGTTGGAGGCGATTTCAACCTGCGGAGCGCTGGCTCCAGCAGCAATCCGGCGGAGAGGCCGCGCTTCGCAAGGCATTCGGTCGCTTCCTCGAGCAAAAGCCGATCAGCAATCCGCCGGACCGCGAACAATTGTTCCAGGACTTCATGCGGTGGCGAGAACGCCAGCAGGGCCGTTGACCCAAGGAGTGGGAGGTCTTGATGCGCAATCCAGTGGTAACCGCAGCCTTGGTCGTGTTGTTCGCGTTGACCGCCGACGTGAGGCGGCCGTCCGCGCAACTCTTTCCATTCGAGAATCCGGTTCCGCAAGCGCCTGCTCCAGCCGCGGTGCCATCAACCGACAAGGCCGGGAAAGCCAAGGCGGTAACTCGCCCGGAAGCCAAACCACACACTCACCGGGACGGTAAACCACACAAAAGGCTCTACGTCGCTCCCTCGCAGCCAAATCAGCGGAGGATCGCCGAAAAGAAGGGCTACAAGCGTGTCAGCGACCTCGTGAACTTCCCGAAATTCTTTCCCGGCCTTGGCATCCTCTTTGTCAAACCGGACACTCTGCCGCTAGGACCCTTCCTGTGCTTTGATCGCAAGGATCGCCTGGTGGCGAGCGTGTATATGGTGCCCACCAAGGACATCGACGATCACAAGTCGTTAGAGGCGCAGGGCTTCGCTGGAACAGTTGATCATGTCAGCATCTACTTCAACCCGGGTCACCCTGGAGTAGACGTGCCGCACTACCACTTCGTGATCTGGCACGTCAGCAAGAAGGAGGAAGCGCGCGTCGCGAAATGACGCACGTCACCTTGAGAGCGATACATCATCCCGGCAGCTTGCGTTTGCCCATGGAAAAAGTGCTCGCCCATGCGATTTCGGGTTTCATCGTGTGCTTCGGCATCTGGATCTTTGTTGCCGGCCTAAGCTCCAGCACACCCATATTGTGGTCGTGCGCGGCTCTCTTGCCCACCGCAATCGGACTCTGGAGCGCATTCGGGCATGTCTAGAGGTCGCCCGCCGGAACCAGGACGCCCCTGCCGTCTTGATTTTGGGTGGCGAGACTGTTTCTGATGGACCTTACTGCGACCGAACGCGATTTCCTGAGACGGCTGGTTTCCGAAGCCTGGATCAGCCCGACGCTGTTCGACCATGAAATCGTCGCCCGACTTGTCGAGCTCGGTCTCGTTGAGACCGAACCATTGGATTCAGGCGAGGTCGAATACCGCATCACCGCCGCGGGCCGCGACGCCCTGTGAATTCGTGGTGTGGCATGAAGTGCCGCGCTCTCGAGGGTCAGGACCTCGGATCGGCGACGCATCGCCATCAGGCGATGCGTCCTGTCCGGCGCATGCGAGCCCGTTGCTAGCCGACCGGCGCTGCATATTCCGCGTCGGTGACGGGCTCCAGCCAGGTCGAATAGACGCCGTCGAGCGCTTCTTGCATGGCGATGTGGGTCATGCCATTGGCTGGCGAAGCCCCGTGCCAGTGCAATTCCCCCGGCGGAATCCAGATGGTGTCGCCCGGACGGATCTCGCGGATCGGACCGCCCTTGGCCTGGACGCGGCCGACGCCGGAAATAACGTAGAGCGTCTGCCCGAGGGGATGGTGATGCCAGTTGGTGCGCGCGCCCGGCTCGAATGACACGCGCGAGCAGTTCAGCCGCGCCGGCGCTGGCGCCATGATCACGGGGTCCTGCAACACTGTGCCGGTGAAGTTCTCCTTGGGCGCGCGGCGGGTCGGACGCGTGCCTGCGATGTGGATTTCCATAGGGTACCTCGCTCGGTTTCTCGTTACTTCTTGCTCGCAGCGTAGCGCGCCTTGGTCTCGGCGTTCATGGGATAGAGGCCCGGCAGCACGGCGCCGTTGTTCACCTCGTTGACGATCCAGGCTTCCATCCGTTCCTGCTCGACGCCCTCGTTGAGGACGTGCTCGAGCATCGCCTGCGGGATCAGCACGCAGCCGTCCTGGTCGGCGACGACGATGTCGTTCGGAAATACCGCAACGCCGCCGCAGCCGATCGGCTCACCCCAGCCGACGAAGGTCAGGCCCGCGACCGACGGCGGCGCCGCGTAGCCGTCGCACCAGACCGGCAGGTTGGTGCCGAGTACACCCTCGACGTCACGCACGACGCCGTCGGTGACCAGTGCGGTAACGCCGCGCTTGACCATCCGCGCACAGAGGATGTCGCCGAAGATGCCGGCATCGGTGATGCCCATGGCGTCGACCACGGCGATGCAGCCCTCGGGCATTGCCTCGATCGCAGTGCGGGTCGAGATCGGCGAAGACCAGGATTCCGGTGTGGCCAGGTCCTCGCGCGCCGGCACGAAGCGCAGCGTGAACGCAGGGCCGACCAGCCGCGGCAACCCCGGGCGCAGCGGACGCGCACCGCGCATCCAGACATTGCGCAGGCCCTTCTTCAGGAGGACCGTGGTGATGGTGGCGGTAGTGATGCCGGCGAGGGTCTTGCGGGCTTCAGGGGATAGCGACATGGACGACAACGAGCTCCGGATGGGCGAGAAAACGACGTGCGCATCTTGCGAGGCGCGGGCCGGCCGTCAAGGGCCAAGGCGAAACCGCGCAGCACTGTTATGCGATGCGATAACAAGGCTTTATCGCTTGCCGCTGAATTAATTTATTGGACTTGCGGGCGCAATTACGCGAAGCAAAGGGCAGCGGGAACCAAGGGAGTCTCCCGCGATTTCCAAGAGGCCGATTTCGACAGCTCATGGCCGCGACGCTTTCCCCGCCCCGCCTTTTGCCCAGTGGCGACAGTGCCGTCACGGTCGAGTTTAGCCGCACCATCGACGACGCCGCCAACCAGCGCGTGCTGGCGCTCGATCGGGTGCTCACCGACGTCGGCATCGAGGGCGTCACCGAGGCGGTGCCGACCTATCGCTCGCTGCTTGTGCACTACGATCCGGGACGGATCGGCTTCGATGCGCTGGGCGAAAAGCTGCTCGCGCTTGCAAGCCGGCCGCAGCCGCGCACGGCAAAAGCGCGGCGCTGGCGCATTCCCGTGGCCTATGGCGGCGAGCACGGCATCGATCTCGAAGATGTCGCCAAGACGCTGAAGACCACCCCAGACGACATCATCGCGCGCCATGTCGCCGGCGACTACCGCGTCGCCATGATCGGCTTCACCCCGGGCTGGTCCTATCTCAGCGGCCTGGAGAAATCGCTGCACATGTCGCGGCGGCAGAATCCGCGGCTCTCGACGCCCGCCGGTACGATTGCGATCGGCGGCGTGCAGACTGGCGTGCAGTGCCTCGCCGGTCCCAGCGGCTGGCACCTGTTGGGGCGCACCCCAGTGCGGACCTATCAGCTCCACCGGAATCCCACCTTCCTCACCGAACCTGGTGATCGCGTGACGTTTTTTGCCGTCGACCACAAGACTTTCGCGGAGCAGGACCGCGCTGCCGAAGCCGGCGAGATCATTGCGGAGCTGACGTCATGAGCCGGCTCATTGTCGCCAGCATCGGGCCGGCCAGCTCCGTCCAGGACGGCGGACGGCCGGGCTCGCAGCGCTATGGCCTCACGCCGAGCGGAGCGATGGACCGGCTGGCGCTGGCGGCCGCCAACTGCCTGGTCGGCAATGAGCTGTTTGCGGCCGCCGTCGAGATCGGCCCGTTCGGCGCCTCATTCACTGCGCGCGACGGTGCGGTGCGCGTCGCGATCGCAGGCGCGCCGCGCAATGCCGATATCGCCGGCAAGCCGGTGGCGGGCGAGACCTCGGTGACGCTGAAGGAAGGCGAGACGCTGACGCTCGGCTTCGCCCGCGGCGGCGCGTTCAGCTATCTCGCAATCGAAGGCGCTATCCGGGGCGAGCCGGTGTTCGGCAGCCTCGCAGTCAACGCCCGTGCCGGGCTCGGTAGCCCCTACCCACGCCCGCTCCAGGCCGGCGACGAGTTCAGCGTCGCGGCCGCAAGCGGTGGGCCTGAGCAGCGGATCGAATTGCCGAAGCCACCGAATGGTCCGATCCGCGTCGTGCTGGGCCCGCAGGACGACGAGTTTGATGACGTCAACAAAGCGCTGTTCCTGTCGAGCGACTGGAAGATCTCCGCGACCTCGGACCGCATGGGCTATCGCCTCGAGGGCCCCGTGATCGAACATCTGCACGGCCACAACATTGTCTCCGACGGCACGGTCAATGGCAGCATCCAGGTGCCGGGCAATGGCGCGCCGATCGTCCTGATGATGGACCGCGGCACCAGCGGCGGCTATCCGAAGGTCGCAACCGTCATCTCCGCCGATCTCGGCCGCCTCGCCCAGACCTCGGCCGGCACGGCGTTTCGCTTCAAGGCCGTCAGCATGGCCGAAGCGCAGGACGAGGCGAAGAAATTCGCGCAGCTCCTGCGCGGCCTGCCCGACCGTTTGCGCGCGGCGGACACCGTGGAGCTCAACATCGAGGCCCTGCACGATGCTAATGTCGCGGGCTACGCGGTGAACGCCGTCGATGCCGGGACGTGGCAGGTTTCGGCGGAGCCGTAACCAACAAGAAGACCAGAGGCGGAGGGCACCATGACAACGATCGATCTCAACTGCGACCTAGGTGAGGGATTTGGCGCCTGGGAGATGGGCAACGACGCCGCGATGCTCGAGCTTGCGACATCGGTCAACGTTGCCTGCGGCTTCCATGCCGGCGACCCCGACATCATGCGACGGACGGTTGAGCTCGCGAAGGCGCGCGGCGTCTCGATCGGCGCACATCCCGGCTATCGCGACCTGCACGGCTTCGGCCGGCATCCGATCGTCGGGCTGAAATCCTCCGAGATCGAAAACCTCGTCGCCTATCAGATCGGCGCGCTCCAGGCGATCGCGACAGCGGCCGGCCACAAGGTCACGCATGTGAAGGCGCATGGCGCGCTCTCCAACGTTGCCTGCGAGGACGACATGACTGCAAAGGCGATCGCGGCCGGGATCAAGGCCGTCGACCCCTCGCTGATCTTTGTGGTGCTCGCCAATTCAAAACTGGTGAAGGCCGGCGAGGACGCGAACCTGCCGATGGTGCATGAGGTGTTCGCCGACCGAGCCTATGAGGACGACGGCAACCTGGTCTCGCGCAAGAAGCCCGGCGCGGTGTTGCACGATGCCAAGGCGATCGCGAATCGCGTCGTGCGCATGGTGCAGGACGGCGCCGTGATCTCGGTCACCGGCAAGGTCATCAAGATGCGGATGGACACGGTTTGCATCCACGGCGACACGCAGGGCGCCGTCGACATCGCGCGCAATCTGCGTCAGGCATTGAAGGATGCCGGTATTGCGGTGGCGCCGTTCAAGCGCGCCGCGTGAGCCTTGCTCGGTGCGGTAGCCTGGGCAAAGCGAAGCGTGCCCACCTCTTCTTGCTATAGATGGAAAGATGGTGGGCACGGCGCGCGAAGAGCGCGCCTTTGCCCACCCTACGAAACTAACCCACTGTACAAATTGTCAGAACGGGTGCACCGACAGCGTGCCGAAGACGATGGCGGCGATGACCGCAAAGGCACTGTAGAGCGCAACATGGTGCATGCTCGCCCCGGTCCGCCGCGAGAGCGAGCGCGCGTAGAAGTGCAGCCTCGCTTCCGCCGATAGTTCGCGCATGGTCGATCTCCAACGCCCCATTTGCGAGGATATGAAGGAGCAATCGCGGCGGCGGACAAGATGGTGGCGGAAATAGCGACGGCGGTTCTCTTCGGAGCCGCCGTTGCAGAGGGAAATTCTCGGAACCCGCAGGTTCCGAGAATCTTATTCGCTCAACCTTTAAGCCAATGGAACCAGTTCCCAGGCGCTAATAGACGTCCGCCTGGAACCTACCCTTCTTCTTGAGATCAGCCACGAAGCTGACGGCCTCGTCCGTGGAACGGGCGCCGAACTGGGCGACGATGTCGACCAGCGCACGCTCGACGTCCTTGGCCATGCGCTTGGCATCGCCACAAATGTAGAGATGCGCGCCTTCGGCCAGCCACGTCCACACCTCGCGGCCGAGCTCGCGCATGCGGTCCTGCACGTAAAACTTCTTCTCGCCGTCGCGCGACCAGGCGAGTGAAAGGCGGGTCAGCAGGCCCGAGGTCTTCAGCGCGTTGAGCTCATCGCGATAGAAGAAATCGCAGTCGCTGCGCTGATGGCCGAAGAACAACCAGTTCTTACCTGACGCGCCGGTCGCCTTGCGGTCGAGCAGGAAGGCGCGGAACGGCGCAACGCCGGTGCCGGGGCCGACCATGATGATCGGCGTCTTCGGATCCTGCGGCAGCGCAAAGCCGTGCGCCTTCTGCACATAGACCTTCAGCTTCTCGCCCTCGGTGATGCGCTCGCCGAGGAAGGTCGAGGCGACGCCGAGGCGCTTGCGCTTGCCGATGACGTAGCGCACGGAATCGACGGTCAGTGACAGCTTTCCCGGCGTCGCATTGTGCGAGGACGAGATCGAATAGAGCCGCGGCTGCAGGGGCTCGAGCGCCTCGACGAACGCTTCAGGATGCGGACGGCAGCCGGAGAACTTTTGCAGCGCCGCCATGACGTCGAGCGTTGCGGCATCGCCATCGGGATCCTCGCCCTGCGCCAGCGCCCGCGCCTTCTCGCGCTGCGCGCCGCCGGTGATGAAGGAAAGCAGCTCGAACAGCTTGTCCGGCGCCGGCGATAGCGAGACGTCCCCGACCAGCGCCTCGCGCAGCGTCTTGCCATTGACCTGCGTGGTATGGGAGGCGCCGAGCAGCGCGATGATCTGGTCGACGAGGCCGAGATCATTGCGTGCAAACACGCCGAAGGAGTCGCCGACGACATAGTCGAGCTTGCTGTCGGAGAGATCGAACTCGATGTGATAGGTCTCCTTCTCGGAGCCCTGCTTGTTGAGGAGGCGCCGCGACAGGAACACGGCTTCAGCCGGATTTTCGCGGGCGCGACCCAGCTCGGCCTTCACTTCGGGCGCAGCCGATGCAGTAGCCGCCGACACCGCAGCACCCGCAGCGGACTTCGGCGCGGGCGCCTTGTCCAGCTCTTCAAAGAGCTGCTTCAGCATCCGCGCCGTCTCCTTGCCGCCGGGGGCGCAGAGATTGAGGCGGGCTTCGCTCTTCTTGGCGATGGCATCGGAATAGTCGGCGCAATTGTAGCCGCACTGGCCACAATCCTGCTGCGCCATCGCCGCCATCATGCGACGGCGGAGCGGACGCCCTTCCGCAAGCTTCATGCGATCGCCGATCGGCATCGCCGGATCGTGCCAGGGCGCCTCGCCATCGTCGCCATCGCCCTGTGGCGCGAGCACCGCGCCGTTTTCGGCCGGAGACAGCGGCGTAGAGCCGTCGAGGCCGAACATGCCCACGAGAAATCCATTCAGCCACAGCCGCTGCCCTTCGCTGAAGGGCGCGTTCGGCGGGATGATCTCGAGTTTCGGTGGGACGGGCATCTGGGTCATGCTGTTGCTTCCGCTCCGGCGAGTTTGCGCAGGGCTTCGCCGTCATGGCGACGAGAGAAGGTAAGGAACGTTTCTTCCGGCGAGGCGCGGTTGGCGAGATAGGCCTTCAAGAGACCCTCGACGAGCCTGGGCGCGTCCTCGGCCTTAACGTCGTGATAGACCTCCTGCCCGATATCGGCATCGGGACCGAAGCCACCACCGGTGAATAGGTGATAGCCCTCGACCGTGTCCTCCTCCGTCGCGCCCGGCACCTTGGCCGCGATCAGGCCGATGTCGGAGATGTAGTGCTGCGCGCAGGAGTGATGGCAGCCGGTCAGGTGGATGTTGAGCGGGGTGTCCAGCGTCACGCGCTCATCGCACCAGTCGCCGATCGCGGTCGCATGGCGCTTGGTGTCGGAGGCCGCGAACTTGCAGCCGGCATTGCCGGTGCAGGCGATCAGGCCGGCGCGGACTTGCGACACTTGCGTGGCGAGACCGAGCTTCTCGACCGCTGCGGTCACCAGCGCGACGTTTTCGTCGCGCACGCCGGAGATCAAGAAATTCTGCCAGACGGTCAGGCGGATATCGCCGTCGCCGAGATCCTGCGCGATCTTGCCGATGCCGCGCATCTGCTCGCAGGTGAGCTTGCCGACCGGCAGCGCGACACCGACCCAATTGAGCCCCGCCTGCTTTTGCTTGTGCACGCCGATGTGGGCCATGCGGTCAAATGTCGGACGCGGTGCGATCGCATCCGCAGGCACGCGCGCGAAGGGCTTCTTGAGCCGTTCCTCGACGAGCTTGAGAAACTTATCGTGGCCCATGTTGTCGAGCACATATTTCAGCCGCGCCTTGGTGCGGTTGGTACGGTCGCCATGCTCGATGAAGACGCGCACGATGGCGTCGGCAACCGTGGTGGCGTCCTCGGGACGAACGACGATGTCGGAATATTTTGCAAAATCCCTGTGGCCAGTGATGCCGCCGATGCCGAGCCGGAACCAGACGCCCGCGTCGACGCCAAAGCCGCCCTTCACCTCGACCGCGGAAAACGCGATGTCGTTGGTCTCCTCCAGCACCGCGACGCGCCCCGCGCCGTCGAAAGCGACGTTGAACTTGCGCGGCAGGCCGTAGAGCGAGCGGTCGTTAAGAATGTGGTAGTGCCATTCGCGCGCGAAAGGACGCGTATCGAGGAGTTCCTGCGGATCGATGCCGGCGGTCGGCGTGCCCGTGACGTTGCGGATGTTGTCCGCGCCGGAGCCGCGCGAGCACAGGCCGATGTCTTGGATGCCTTCGATGAGCGCGACCGCGTTCTTCGGCTCGATCTCGCGTATCTGGAAGTTCGCACGCGTGGTCACATGGGTGTAGCCGCCGCCATAAGCCTCGGCCAGATCGGCAAGTCCGGACATCTGCCAGTGCTTCAGGATGCCGTTCGGAATGCGCAGGCGTGCCATGTAGGAGGTCTGCGCCGGCGCGACCCAGAAGATGCCGTAATAGCGCCAGCGAAAATTGTCCGCCGGCGTCGGGTTAGCATTGTTGCGCGCCTGGTCCTTCAGCCGCTCGTAGCCGTCGAAAGGGTGCAGCTCGCGCTTGAACTTCTCCTGGTCGGCGAGCTTCTTGCCAGACGCCGTGACCGCGTCCTGCGCTTTCAGCGCCGCGGCATCAGGACCGGTCGGCTCGGACGGAGCGCTGGCCGCCGCGGCAGGAGCGCCACCGGCGACAAAGGCACGGCCCACACGTCCGACCTGGAGGCCGGACATGAAGCCTTCGAGATAGCGCTTCTGCTCGTCGGAGAAGTCGGCCGTGGGTGCTGTGTCGAGTTTCATTGGCTGAATGGACCTACTCTGCTGCCTGGACCGCGACCTGCGCCACTTCGGTCGCCGGCTTTGCGGGCTTGTACGTTGCGTAGAGCGCAAGACCGGTGAAGACGAAGCCGCCGACGAGATTGCCGAGCGTCACGGGAATCTGATTCCACAGCCACCAGTCCGAGAGGCTGACCTTGGCGCCAAGCAGCATGCCGGTCGGGATGACGAACATGTTGACGACCGCGTGCTCGAAACCCAGTGCGAAGAACAGGAAGATGGGCAGCCAGGTCGCAGCGATCTTGCCGACTGTCGAGGTCGAGGTCATCGCCATGACGACGCCGAGACAGACCAGCCAGTTGCAGAGGATCGCCTTGACGAAGACGGAGACCATGCCGGCGGTGCCGATCGCGGCATTGCCGATCGTCTTCGCTTCCGCCACCGCAACGATGCGCGCGGCGACGCCGGCGACTTCGACCTTGCCCATGTTGGTGAGTGAGATCGCGATCAAGACGCCGAAAGCGAGGCTGCCGAGCAGATTGGCAACGAAGACCCAGGACCAGTTGGCGATTACCGCGTTCCAGGTGGCTTTGCCCTCGAGGCGTGCGAGCGGCACGATGGCGAAGCTCCCCGTGACGAGTTCGAGGCCAAGCAGCACGATCATCACCAGGCTGACTGGAAAGATGAGCGCGCCGACGATGGGCTGGCCGGTGGTAGCGGCGCCGGTGAAAGCGAGCGTCGTGGCAGCGCCCAGGAGCGCGCCGGAAATCGCACCGCGGATCAGGAGGTCGCGCGGGCCGAGCGCCAGCTTCTTCAGGCTGGCATCGATCATCGAGGCAACAACGTCAGAGGGCTTTGCGTAATCCATATCGAAGCTCCAGCGCCGCGCGTTGCGGCCACAACGGGTTGAAACGACGTTGATCGCTCGGAGCACGATCTCAGGCGCACGCGGCCTGGCCGGAACCCGGGGCGATCCGATCAGCCTCGTTGCTGCGGAAATCCATCATGGACTTGGTGCCGCCGGCTTCCACGCCGGTTGGCTTGTTCCCTCCTATTCAAGGAGTGTGCCAACGCAGCATAAATCTGGAATGCGTGTAAAATCAGCTTGTTAGGACTGTGTGCAGCGCATGAAATGGATCACCATTCATGCCGCTTGGGGCAGCAATAGCCCAAAGTTTAAGCTTCAAATGTGGATGCCCAATATTTGGGCTGGCCTAACGGGCGCGCCGCGCGACCTCGAAGGAGGCGAGATAACCGGCCAGATCTTGGGGGTCAAAGGCCGCTCCGGCGAAAGCTCCAAACGAGCCGGCCGAGGCCTCCTTGCCGCTTCCCCCCGGTCCCACCGCAGCATCATAGAGGTCGGGCCGGAACACCGCCATGGCGCTCTTGAGCGCAGCCTCGCTCAGAGCGGTCTGCCCCCAGCGCACCATCTGCGCATAGAGCCAAGCGGCCTGGACCGGATCAGGGCGCCCTGCCCCTTCGCGACCGACCAGGAGATAGCGGCCGCTTTCGCGCAGGGTGCCGTCAGGCGCGATCTTCAGGCGGCCATCAAGGGTCCGCTGGATGACCTCGGCATCGACGCTGATCCGCTCCGGCTGCGCGAGGATGCGCGCGGCCTCGTTGCGGTTGTCGGGATGCTCGATGAAAGCTGCGGCCTTCTCCGCGGCGCGCACCAGCGCGGCCACCACGTCCGGATTCTTCTCCGCCCAGGTCTGGCGCATGGCCAATACCTTCTCCGCGGCACGGACCAGGATGTCGGAGGAGAAATGCAGGATATGGCCGATGCCGAGATCGACCGCGACCGAATTCCAGGGCGCGCCGACGCAGAACGCATCGACATGACCGTTGGCGAGGCTGTCGACCATGTAAGGTGGCGGCAGCACCACGAGGCGCACGTCCTCGTCAGGATCGACGCCTGCCGCCGCCATCCAGAACCGGAGCTGGTAGTTGTGCGTCGAGAACGGGAAGGTCATGCCGAAGGTCAGCGGCTCAGCCCCCGCCTTGCGCCGTTTCGCTACCACGCGCGAAAGCGCTTTGGCGGTCGCCATCGGATCGAAGCGGTCGCCCTCGATCTCCTCCATCAGCGCGGCATGCAGCGCGGGCGAGATCGTGATGGCGTTGCCATTGATGCCGAGGTTGAAGGGAGCCGCGATCGGGACCTTGACGTGACCGAGCCCGAGCGAGGACGCGATCGCTACCGGCGCCAAGAGATGCGCGGCATCGAACAGGCCGATATTGAGCTTGTCGCGGACGTTGGACCACGAGACCTCGCGCACCAGCTCGACCTCGAGCCCTTCGGCCGTGGTAAACCCCTTATCGACCGCGACGATCAGCGCAGCCGCATCGACCAGCGGGATAAACCCTATGCGGAGCGGTCCGGTCATTTCAGCATCTCCGACGCGGTGATGATCGACTGGGCAATCTCGCCGATCTTCTTCTTCTCGCGCATCGCCGTGGAGCGCATCAGCACATAGGCCTCGTCCTCGGTCAGGCCCTTCACCCGCATCAAAATGCCCTTGGCACGCTCGATGATCTTGCGATCCTCGAGCTGCGATTTGGTGCGCTCCAGCTCCTCCTGGAGTTTCGCGAACGCGTTGAAGCGGGACACGCAGAGGTCGAGGATCGGCTTGATGCGCTCTTTCTTCAGCCCGTCGACGATGTAGGCGGATACCCCCGCCTCCACGGAGGCCTGGATCGAGGCCGAATCGCTCTGGTCGACAAACATCGCGATCGGCCGGCGCACGGCACGGCTGACCTGGAACATCTGTTCCAAAACGTCTCGGCTGGGGTTCTCCAGATCGATCAGGATGATATCGGGGTCGACGGCATAGATGCGCGCGAGCAGGCTCTGCATCTCGCTGATATGCAAGACCTGGGTGAAGCCCGCCTCCCGCAACCCCTCCTCGAGGATCGCGGCCCGGATCGGGCTTTCGTCGACAATCACAATTTTAGGCGACTGTTCGGCGCTCATCGCTCACTCACCACCCGGCGAGGCATCCATAGCACGCCGGAGCCCCATGCAAAGGGTTGTAATTGTGGACAATTAGGTCTAGCTGCAAGCGGTCAATCAGGCAGATTTAGGTATGGATCAGACGGCTGCGCCCAAGGTCAGCTTCGTTTCGCTCGGGTGCCCCAAGGCATTGGTGGATTCCGAGCGCATCATCACGCGCCTGCGTGCCGAGGGCTACGAACTCGCCCGCAAGCATGACGGGGCCGATATCGTCATCGTCAACACTTGTGGCTTCCTCGACAGCGCCAAGCAGGAATCGCTCTCGGCGATCGGCGAGGCCATGGCCGAGAACGGCAAGGTGATCGTGACCGGCTGCATGGGCGCCGAGCCCGAGCAGATCGAGCAGGCCTATCCCGGCGTGCTTTCGATTACGGGCCCGCAGCAATACGAATCCGTGCTCGATGCCGTGCACCAGGCGCTGCCGCCGGCACACAATCCGCATCTCGATCTGGTGCCGCCGCAGGGCATCAAGCTCACGCCGCGCCACTACGCCTATCTGAAGATCTCCGAGGGCTGCAACAACCGCTGCACCTTCTGCATCATACCGAAGCTGCGCGGCGACCTGGTGTCGCGCCCCGCCAACGATGTGCTGCGCGAGGCCGAGCGGTTGGTCGGCGCCGGCGTGAAGGAGTTGCTCGTCATCTCGCAGGACACTTCTGCCTATGGCGTCGACGTGAAATATGCCGAGAGCCCGTGGAAGGACCGCCAGGTCCGCGCCAGATTCCTCGATCTCGCGCGCGAGCTTGGCGAGCTCGGGGCCTGGGTCAGGCTGCAATATGTCTACCCCTACCCGCATGTCGACGAGGTCATCGCGCTGATGACGGAGGGCAAGGTGCTGCCCTATCTCGACATCCCCTTCCAGCACGCGAGCCCCGAGGTCCTCAAAGCGATGAAGCGACCGGCGGCACAGGACAAGACGCTGGCGCGGATCAAGCGCTGGCGCGAGGAATGTCCCGATCTCGCTTTGCGATCGACCTTCATCGTCGGCTTCCCCGGCGAGACCGATGCGGACTTCGCCTATCTGCTCGACTGGCTTGATGAAGCCGAGATCGATCGCGTCGGCTGCTTCAAATACGAGCCGGTTGCGGGCGCCACCTCCAACGCGCTGCCCGGCGCCGTGCCGGATGAGGTGAAGCAGCAGCGCTACAACGCGTTGATGGCACGCCAGCAGAAGATTTCCGCGCGGAGGCTCAAGCGCAAGGTCGGCACCCGGCAGCAGGTCATCATCGACGAGGTCGGCCCGACCGTTGCGAAAGGCCGCTCCAAGGCGGATGCGCCGGAAATCGACGGCGCCGTTTATCTGTCGAGCCGCCGACCCTTGCGCGTCGGTGAGATCGTCACCGCCAAGATCGAGCGTGCCGACGCCTACGATCTGCACGGCAGCGTCGCGGGGTTTTGATCTTCACCAGAGCGCCGCGCGTTACGCAGCGCGCACGGCCTTCAGGAAACCGGCCACCTTGTCGCGCAGCGCAACTGCATGCCGTGACAATTCGCCGGCAGCGCCGAGCATGTCATTGGCAGCAGTGCCCGTGGCATCGATCGTGCGCGTGACGGCATTGATGTTTGCAGCGACCCCGCTGGTGCCCGCCGCTGCCTGGCTCACGGACCGCGCGATCTCCTGCGTCGCGTGACCCTGTTGCTCGACGGCGATGGCAATCGATTTGCCGATATCGCTGATCTGTCCGATCGTCCCGCCAATTCCCTGGATGGCTGCAACGGTATCGCCCGTTGCCCGTTGCATGGCGCTGATATGGGCGCTGATCTCTTCGGTTGCCTTGGCGGTCTGGCTGGACAGGCTCTTGACCTCGGCTGCAACGACCGCGAAACCGCGACCGGCATCACCGGCTCGCGCTGCCTCGATCGTGGCGTTCAAGGCCAGAAGATTGGTCTGGCTTGCGATCGCATTGATCATCTCGGTGACCGCTCCGATCTTGCCCGCCGCCTCCGACAGGCTCTTCACGAGATTATTGGTGCGTGCGGACGCCTCCACCGCTTCGGCAGCAATGCTCGACGAGGTCGTGACCTGGCGGTTGATCTCGGCCACCGAGCTCGATAGCTCTTCGGTCGCACCCGCCACCGACTGAACATTCGTCGATGCTTCGGATGATGCAGCTGCGACGGTCGAAACGCGTTGCGCTGCGTTCTCGGCGGTCGAACTGAGCGAGCCCGCCGTCACTTCTACGTCCTTGGCAGCCGACGACACGGCATTGGCAATGGAGCCGATGGTCTCCTCGAATTCGCCGGCAAGTTTGGCGATGGCGCGCTTCTTCTCTTCCCGCGCGGCAATCAGCTCCGATAGGTCCCGTCGATAGCTGATGACGACGGGCTGGCCATCGATCTCCGCGGGAACGAGCGTGACCTGCACCGGTACCATCTGCCCATCCGCTCGGCGCGTGATCCATTCGAAACGGGCGTGGCCGTCCTTCATCGCCCGCGCGAGCGTCTCCTTGACGCACTCCGACGAGCGGCGGCCATCCGCCTGGAATTCGGGAGCCATATCGGCCGGCGAGCGGGACAACAGGTCGGCCTTGCTGCGATAGCCGCCAAATCTGACCGCGGCCTCGTTGCAGGCGATGATCTTGGGTCCCGCCAGCACCATGATCGCATCGACCGAACGTTCGAAGATTGCTTGCCAGATCTGGCCGTCACGATCCTGGCGTGTCTGCCGCCCAAAGAATCTCATCCGCTCCCCCCATTCGAAGCGGACGGTGAATAGCAAGAAAACATTAACCAAACGCTTATTGGACGGCGGGCCGTTCCGGCGGAGGTCAATCAGCAGCCAGCCAGGTCGGCACCCAGCGCTCCGGCCGCGGCGCACGGGCGAGGTCCGCCTTCGCCTCGGACAGTTCCGCCGGGACGTCGTCGATCGTCGGGCGCTCGTCATAGTCGAAGCGGGGCATGACGCGGCCGTCGGCGTAGAGGCCAAAATCCATCGAGTACCAAAGCCCGAGCTCCGGCTGCGCCCTGCGCATGTCGTCGCGCAACTCACGCAGCAACGGCTCGATCGCCTTCTCCTCCTTGAAGGACTGCGGACCGGAACGCATGACGCGCGCCTGATATTGCGCGCCGACGATCGCGACCTTGAACCGTGTCTTGTCCCAGAGATTCTTGCCTTTCGGCAGATGCGCAGCGAGCCGCCAACCGAGTTCGGCCATCATCGTGTGGTTGGCCCAATACTCCTCGCGGTCTCTGCACCACGTCTCCATCCACCGGCGGAAGTCCGGCAGGTCGGGCGAGGATCCTGCCAGCGTTGCCAGATCCTCCGCGCCAAGCCGCGGGGCCAACCAATCTGCAAGCTCGTCGGTTGTCTCGTCTACGTCTTCGTCTGGCAGGAAATCGCTCCATCGGTCTTCGAACTGCTGTAGCGCGATCCTGGCAAGCAGGCTGTCGAGAGACGGCGCGATGATCTCGTGCTCACCTTCCGAGCCCAACACCACGACGGGCGGATTCGCCTGATCGACATCAGTACCATACCATGTGCCGACCTCCGAACCTTCCGGCAGCCGGATGAATAGCCCGAATTTGTCGCGCAGCGGGCTACCGTCGACGATCGGGGCGCTATCGACGAACTGTCCGCGCAGATCGAAGCAGCCGACGCTGCCCCAGGGTCGGCCCTTGAGCCAGACTGCAAAATCAAGCAGCAGGGGCGGCGCCTCGGTGCCGGGCGGAAAGGCTCGGCGGATGCTGTCGACGTCGATGCGATAGGAAGGATCGGACAAGGTGGCGCGCCTGACAGAATGGAGATGTCTACTTGGTCGCGCAGGCTACCGGCCTGGTTCGAACCAAACGGCGCCTGAATAGTACAAACACGCGGGCGTGAAAATGGTTCGACGTGAACGCGATCGATGTAGCCTGAATTTTAGGCTGATCTCAGGGCTTCTGCGGCCAGCTGTTCGCCACGCGCACGTCGCGACTGGCCTCGTGTGGGCGTTCAAGGTGCTGCTCGATCCCTTTCACAACATTGCGCTCTACTACAAATCGCCGCTCGCTCTATACGCGGTGAGCCGATCGACAAGTCGATCGCCGATGCCGATTGGAGCCATGACGACGCCGACGAGCGGCCGCGCTTCTCTTGAAGCTGGCGCCGCATCAAGCTGGCGCTCGCGGCGAACCGGCTTGACAAGCCCTGCCCTTCGGCTGTATGGCCGCGCCCCATGATCTCTTCTCGGACCCACCGCCGCGCAGCTTTCCGTCGTCGCACCCGCGACGATGATGGGTTGCGCCATGTCCGACGACGCCGCTGAAGCACTGACATCAGCAGAGTTTTCGAGAAGGCCGCACCCGCAAAGTGCGGCCTTCTCGCTTTTTCGCGCGTCTTTTCCCTGAACCATCCCTGCCCTCAAGAGGAGTCTGACATGACCAACGCTACCCATCCGTATGATGCGCTGATGGACATCACCGCACGGCCGAAGGCCGTGTTCGTCCGCGGCGCGGGCTCCTATCTCTGGGACGACAGCCGCAAGCGCTATCTCGATTTCGTGCAGGGATGGGCGGTCAACTGCCTCGGCCATTCACCGCCGGCGGTTGCCGATGCGCTCGCGGCGCAGGCCAAGCGGCTGCTGACGCCGAGCCCCGCCTTCTACAACGAGCCGAGCCTCAAGCTCGCACAGGCGCTGGTCGAGGACAGCTGTTTCGACCAGGTGTTCTTCGCCAATTCCGGCGCCGAGGCCAATGAGGGCGCCATCAAGCTGGCGCGCAAATATGGCAACGTGAACAAAGGCGGTGCGTTCGAGATCATCACCTTCGGCGGCGGCTTCCACGGCCGTACGCTGGCCACCATGTCGGCCTCGGGCAAGAAGGCTTTTGAGCCACTGTTCGAGCCGAAAGTCTCAGGCTTCAAGAAGGCGACGCTGAACGACATCGCCTCGGTCGAAGCGCTCATCAGCACCAATACCGTGGCCGTGATGATCGAGCCGATCCAGGGCGAAGCCGGCGTGTGGCCCGCGACCGACAAGTTCCTGCAGGAGCTGCGCGCGCTCACCAAGGCCCATGGCCTTTTGCTGATCTTTGACGAGATCCAGACCGGCATGGGCCGGACCGGAAAGCTCTTCCATTACGAGCATGCCGGGATTGCGCCGGACATCATGACGCTCGGCAAGGGCATCGGCGGCGGCGTGCCGCTCGCCGCGCTGCTCGCGACCGAGCACGCCTCATGCTTCGAGCATGGCGATCAAGGCGGCACGTTCAACGGCAACCCCGTGATGTGCGCCGCCGGGCTCGCGGTGCTCGAAGAGGTCGGCAAACCGGAATTTTTGAAAGCCGTCGCCGACACGGGTCTGCTGCTCGAAAGCGAGTTGCAGAAGGTCTCGGCGCGGCACGGGCTTGGCGAGGTGCGCGGTCGCGGCCTGCTTCTGGCGCTCGACCTGAAACTGCCGATCGCATCTGCGATCGTCGCGCAGGCATTCGCAGAGGGCCTCCTCCTCAACGCACCGCAGGTCGACACGCTACGCTTCATGCCGGCGCTAAACGTGACGCGCGAACAGATTGCCGAGATGGTCGATTGCCTGGATGCGATCCTGACCAAGGTCGGGGCTGCACGTCGGGTGGCGTAAGGTTCATACTTGCCGCCTCGTCATGGCCGGGCTTGCCCCGGGCATGACGTCCCTCTTGAATAGCGGCGCTGCGTCTACGGCTTCAAGATTGAAGCGCCCGTGGTGGCACGGCTCTCGAGATCGATATGCGCCTTCGCAGCGTCCTTCAATGCGTAGGCGTGGTTGATCGGCACGTGCAGCTTGCCGCTGATCACGGCGGCGAACAGCGTGTCGGCGCCTTCCAGCAACTCCGAGCGCTTGCCAATATAGTCGTTGAGCTTCGGCCGGGTCGCAAACAGCGAGCCGTGATTGTTGAGCTCGGCGATCGCAAATGGCGGCACGGGGCCTGAGGCATTGCCGAAGGAGACGAACATGCCGCGCGGCTTCAGGCAGGACAGCGAGCCGGGGAAAGTCGCTTTGCCGACGCCGTCATAGACGACGTCGCAGCCCTCGTTGCGGCTGATTTGTTTGACGCGCGCGACGAAGTCCTCCTCGTTGTAGAGGATGACGTGGTCGCAGCCATTGGCCTCGGCAAGCTCCGCCTTGTGCCGCGAGCCGACGGTGCCGATCACGTGCGCGCCGAGCGCCCTCGCCCATTGGCAGGCGAGCAGCCCGATGCCGCCGGCGGCGGCATGAATCAGCACGCGATGATGCGGCTCGACCTTGAAGGTCTTGTGCAGGAGATACCAGACGGTGAGCCCCTTGAGCATCAGCACGGCGCCCTGCTCGTAGGTGATGTGGTCGGGCAGCTTGACCAGCCGCTCCCAGGGGATGTTGCGCTCGCCGGTGTAGGCACCGAGATTGTGGTAGTAGGCGACTCGGTCGCCGGGGTGGAAATTCGTCACGCCGGGACCGACCGAGACCACCTCGCCCGCCGCCTCGTTGCCGGCGATGAACGGAAGTTCGGGGGCCTTGTAGAGGCCGGTGCGGAAATAGACGTCGATGAAGTTCAACCCAACCGCGTGCTGGCGGATGCGCACCTCGCCCGGTCCCGGCGCCGGCACCTCGACGCTCTCATAGACCAGGGCTTCGGGACCCCCGACCTGGTGCACGCGGACGGCTTTGGTCATCACCTGACCTCCTCGTTCTTGTTGAGGGCAAGCGAAAGCCATCACGCCTGCCTTGTCAACTCGACGCAAGAAGCGGACCGCACAAACCCGGCTATTTGCCGACCTTCTTCCGATTGCGCTTGGCCAGCACATTGAAGAACTCGACCGCCGCCGAGAACGCAATTGCGAAGTAGATGTAGCCGCGCGGAATGTGAAACTTGAATCCATCCGCCACCAGCGCGACGCCGATCAGCACCAAAAATGCCAGCGCCAGCATCTTGGTGGTGGGATGCTCGGCGACGAATCGCGCCACCGGTCCGGAGGAAATGTACATCACGAGGCAGGCGATCACGACAGCCGCGATCATGATCTCGAGGTCCTGCGCCATGCCAATCGCGGTGATGATGGAATCGAGCGAGAACACGATGTCGATGACGACGATCTGGGCGATTACCCAGAAGAAGGCGCGGCGCCCGGAATTGTCCCCGCCCTCCTCGTCATCCGCATCAACCTCGGCATGGATCTCGTGGGTCGCTTTCGCGATCAGGAACAGGCCGCCGCCTATCAGGATGAGGTCGCGCCAGGAGAAATCGTAACCCCTGAACGAGAACACCGGCTGGGTCAGGCCGATCAGCCAGACCAGGACGCTGAGCAGGATGATGCGAAACACCAGGGCCAACGCGAGCCCGATCTGGCGGGCGCGGTGCGCCTGTTTGTCGGGGATGCGCGAGACGATCACGGACAGGAAGATGACGTTGTCGATGCCGAGCACGATCTCGAGCGAGGTCAAGGTGAGAAGCGCGGCCCAGGCTTCCGGGCTGGTGATGAGATGCATCATGCGAAGGATCTAACCATCCTGATCACGGCGTCGCTGCCGACAATCCAGAGCGCGATCGCGCACAGCGCGATCTTCGCGGCGGTGCCGACCTGGAAATCCATCTCCAGGGCATAGAGGCCAAGCGCGGCCCAGATCACGATCAGCGACATGGTCAGCCAGCGCAGGCGCACCACGCGGACCGGATGCAGCACGTGGAAGGGAACGAAGGTCAGGACGACCAGCGCCGCAACCAGCAGCGTCGACCACAGCGGCGGCCAGTGCAGCAGGAACAGATAGAACGCCGCAGCGTTCCACAGCGCCGGAAAGCCGCGGAAGTGATTGTCCTCGGCCTTCATGCGCAGATCGGCGAAATACAGCGCGCTGGTGACGATGATGGCGACGCCGAGCAGCGGTGCCGCGACCGGCAGCAGCAGGCCGCTCGCCACGATCGCATAGGCCGGCACGAATACATAGGTGACGAAATCGACCACGAGGTCGAGCACGTCGCCGGACCAGTTTGGCTGCACGTTCTTGACGTTCAGCCTGCGCGCGATCGGCCCGTCGATCGCGTCGATGATGAGGGCGACGCCGAGCCATTGAAACATCGCCGCCCAATGTTCGCGCACAGCCTCCAGCATCGCCAGCAG
The DNA here is from genome assembly GCF_054185165.1 of Bradyrhizobium sp. UFLA05-109. Taxonomy (NCBI): domain Bacteria; kingdom Pseudomonadati; phylum Pseudomonadota; class Alphaproteobacteria; order Hyphomicrobiales; family Nitrobacteraceae; genus Bradyrhizobium; species Bradyrhizobium sp. UFLA05-109. The sequence continues at coordinate 23,281 of NZ_JBBIAR010000012.1, forward strand.
CGCCACCGCGCCACCGAACGCCGTGAAGATATGCACCGAGAAGGCCGCAGCGCGGGCCGCCGGCGTGGGGTTGAGAGAATCCTGCGGGGTATCCATGGCTGGCGCAGTGCTATCAGAATGAGAACGATTTGCACATAAGCCGCGGCGACATCCGGCCGCGCAATTCGCGACAAATTCGCGCGAAACAAGCGGCTTGAATTTGCCGCCGGGCATGTCAAATGTCCGGGCATGACAGATCTAGCAGCACCTTTTGACGTGGCCGTGATCGGCGGTGGGCCGGCAGGCCTCGCCGCGGCCATCGCGCTCGCGGAGACCGGCGCACGCACCGCGCTGGTGGCGCGGCGCACGCCCTATTCCGACAACCGCACCACCGCGCTACTCGGCGGGTCCGTTGAATTTTTGGACCGGCTCGGGGTCTGGTCGCGCTGCAGCAACAAGGCCATGCCGCTCGAGGCGATGCGGCTCGTCGACGACACCGGCCGCCTGATCCGCGCGCCGGAGGTGCGCTTCTCCTGCGATGAAATCGGGCTTGACGCGTTCGGCTACAACATCGACAACCGCTCGCTGATGCTGGCGCTGGAGGCGCGCGCCACCGAGCTTGCCAATCTCGTTCGCTTCGATGACGAGGCCGACAGCGTCCGTACCGAGGCCGAGGATGTCGCGATCCACACCGCCGCGGGGCAGTATTTGACGGCGCGCCTCGTGGTCGGCGCCGACGGCCGGCACTCGCTATGCCGAGAGGCCGCCGGCATCGACGTCACGCGGCGCGATTTGAAGCAGACGGCGCTGACCTTCAACGTCAACCATTCGCGTCCGCATCGCAACGTCTCGACCGAGTTCCACACGCCGCACGGGCCTTGCGTGTTCGTGCCGCTGCCGGGCGATCGTTGCAGCATCGTCTGGGTGGCCTCGCCTGCGGAAGCCGAGCGGCTCAGAGCCCTGAGCGACGAGGAGCTCTCGACGGCGATCGAAAAACAATCGCATTTCATCCTGGGCCGCATGAGCGTGGAACCTGGCCGCAACCTGTTTCCGCTGGCGATCGAGCGGCCGAAATCTTTCGCCCGCGACCGCATTGCGCTCGTGGGCGAAGCGGCCCATGTGGTTCCCCCGATCGGCGCGCAAGGCCTTAATCTCGGCTTACGGGATGCCGCCGATATCGCAAGGCTCGCCGGAGAGGCGGTCGCGGCAGGCCGGGATCCCGGTGCGGACGAGGTGCTCGACCGCTACGACTGGGCCCGCCGTCCGGACATTCTGAGCCGGACCTTCATGATCGATATGGCGAACCGTTCACTGCTGAACGATTTTCTGCCGCTGCAGCCGGTCCGCGCCGTCGGCATGCACCTGCTGGGCGCCATCGGCCCGTTGCGGCGCCTCGCGATGCGTGAAGGGTTGGCGCCGACCTGGCGACGATAACTTTGGCGACGGTAACGTTGGCGACGGTAATTTGGCGGCGCTAACCGCGTCTTACGGAAACGCCAGCCGTCCGGTCTGGATAAACCACATCACGCTGGTCAGCGTGATCACCGAGGCAAACGTCCCGAGCAGCACCGCAACCGATGCGGATTCGATCCAGGCGTCATTCTGCCGCGCGATGACGAACACGTTCAGCGCCGGCGGCAGCGAGGCCATCAGCACTGCGGTTGCGGCCCAGGGCTGCGCGAACGGGCCGAACACGAGCATCAGCGCGAATGATGCGAGCGGATGGATCAGGAGTTTTACCGCGATCACGCCGGGCACCTCCCAGGGTACGCGATCGAACGGCCGCAGCGCCACGGTGACGCCGAGCACGAACAGCGCGGTGGGAGCCGCGGCATTTTGCAGGAAGGTGATGGTGCGATCGAGCGCGACCGGCAACTCGATATGGAGTGCCGCGACCGCCGCGCCAAAGCAGGCCGACATGATCAGCGGGTTGAGCAGGATCTGCTTCAGCACGACGCCGAAGGCGTGCAGGATCGAGGGATGATCGCGGTCGGAGAGTTCGATCAGGAGCGGTACGATCGTGAACAGGAAGATGCTGTCGCAGCAGAAGATCAGCGCGGTCGGCGCCGCCGCCTTCGCTCCGAGCACCGCAAGCGCGAGCCCCGGGCCCATATACCCGATATTGCCGTAGCCGCCGGAGAGTCCCGCAAGCGTCGCTTCGCGCAGCGACAGCCGGCCAACGACCTTCCCGACCAGGAGCGCAATGCTGAACGCCGCAACCGTCGACAGCGTGGTCGCGACCAGAAACGGCGGGTTGTTGAGTTCGGAGAACGGCGTCTTCGACATGATCGCAAAGAGCAGCGCCGGCAACGACACGTAGAGCAGGAAGAAGTTCATCCAGGCGAGGCCTGATTCCGGCAGGGACTTGGCCTTGCCGCAGGCGAAACCGACGAAGATCAGGCCGAAATAAGGTAGGGCCAGATTGAGGATATCGACCATTTATGAAGTGATTTCTAAGGCAATCGGGGCTATCCGCCCGCCCTCTGCGGGTTAATTCCAAGCAAGGGCACTAGCATCGGCCACAATCCTGGTCTATCGACGAACCATGATTAAAGCGCGGACCGCCAAATTCCAGATCGGACAGGTCGTGCGCCACCGGATCTTCTCGTTCCGGGGCGTGATCTTCGACATCGATCCGGAATTCAACAACACCGAGGAATGGTGGCTGTCGATTCCTGAGGAGGTCCGGCCGCACAAGGACCAGCCGTTCTACCATCTGCTGGCGGAAAACGCCGAGTCGGAATACGTCGCCTATGTCTCCGAGCAGAACCTGTTGCCGGACGATTCCGGCGAGCCGATTCGGCATTCGCAGGTCGCCGAGATATTTGTGAAGGACAAGTCGGGCGGTTATCGCCCGCGCAATCCCTCGCTCAACTGATCCCTTTCGAATTCGGCCAATCAGGCCAATAAAAAAGGCGCTCAATCGAGCGCCTTTTTCGTGTTCTACGTCGGTCCGATTACTTCTGGGCCGAAGGTGCGGGCGTCGCCTGACCGCTCTGCTCGAGCTTCTTGCGCTGCTCGTCGGCCTTCTTCTGAAGCTCTTCCTGGAGCTTCTTCTGGTTCTCTTCGAACACCTTCGGATCGGTCGGCGGACCGTCATAGGCCTTGGCGAACTCGCCGGCCAGCGGCAGCGGCAGCGTCAGCGGCGCGCCATTGGCGTTGATCGCTTGAACCACCAGGTTCTGGCCTTTCTTCAAGTTGTTGATCAGGTCGGCGGTCGCCTCATAGTCCGACATGCAGCCGTTGGCGAAGCAGATCACGTAGGGGCTCTGCAGCGGCGGATTGTTGTCGACGATGATGCGGGTGCCGTGCACGAGCTGCATGCCCAGCGGCAGCGTGACGCGAAGGATTTTCTTCGGCTCGCCTTCCGGCTCGATGATCACGGCGGCGATCACCGGCTGGCCGGACTCGATGCGGCCGTCCTTGCCGGTGAAGCAGACCTGCTTGGCGTTGGCGTCCTGGCCCTTCAGGCAGAACTTGGTCCAGGGCGCGTAGATCAGCTGGACCTGCTGCTGTTGCTGGTCAGCGGGCGGAGCGCCGGCCGGCGGAGCGCCAGCGGCCGGTGCCTGGGCCTGCGGCGCCGGTGCGGCGGGCGCAGGCGCCTTGGGAGCTGCCTTCGGCGCGGCCTTGGGAGCAGCCTTCGGCGCCGCCGGAGCGGGCGTTGCGGTCTGCGCCTGAGCGGCGGATGGAACAGCCAGCGCCGAAACCGTCAACAGGGCGAGAAGGCGCCCGCGCGGCCGGACCGACGCGGCCAAAATACGAAAATTCATTGCGGAAAACCCTTTCTGAACGGGAAGTGCCCGAACCGCTCCTAAGCACCGATACCGAGCCGCCTTGGCGCGGCTGTCTCCCCATCAATAGAGGCGGAAACGTGACAAGTTCGACGCTCCTGCGCGATTGCCCGCCTTCTTAACGTGGCGGACGAAAAGATCAATGCCGACAAGCATGTTTGAAGTGGGCAGAGAGGCCTAAGACGAAGGCCTATGCTAGGGTTTGGGCGTGATCGGTCCCCGAATCAATCCGCGCGCCGTTGTTCATGTCTAAGAGCCTGCGCTTAGCCGCCGCGGTCTGGGTGGCGGTTGCTCTCGCCGGCTTGACGTCCGTTCCGGCGAAGGCGGCCGAAAGCTACGCTATTGCCATGCATGGCAAGCCGGCGCTGCCACCCGATTTCACCCATATGCCCTACGCCAACCCCGATGCGCCCAAGGGAGGCCGGCTGATTTGGTCGGTGCTCGGAACCTTCGACAGCCTCAATCCATTCATCGTCAGGGGCATCCCGGTCCAGCAAGTTCGCAGCTACGTCATCGAAAGCCTGCTGGCACGCGGCAATGACGAGGCCTTCACGCTGTATGGCCTGCTCGCCAGGACGGTCGAGACCGACAACGACCGGACTTACGTGACATTCCACATCGATCCGCGCGCGCGGTTCTCTGACGGTACGCCGGTGCTCGCCGATGACGTCCTGTTCTCCTGGCAGCTCCTGCGCGACCATGGCCGGCCCAACCACCGGCAATATTATGCCAAGGTCGCCAAGGCGGAGGCGCCGGATCCCCTCACCGTGCGCTTCGATCTCGCGGGAGCCAGTGACCGGGAACTGCCGCTGATCCTCGGGTTGATGCCGATCCTGCCCAGGCACACCGTCGACGTTGCGACCTTCGAGGAGACGAAGATGAACGGCCCGGTCGGCTCGGGCCCCTATCGCGTCGGCGCGGTCAAACCCGGCACCAGCGTGACGCTGACCCGCAATCCCGACTATTGGGGCCGCGACCTGCCGGTCAATCGCGGCCTCTACAATTTCGATGAGATCAGGCTCGATTATTATCGCGAGGCCAACGGTCAGTTCGAAGCCTTCAAGCGCGGCCTCTACGACTTTCGCGTCGAGACCGAGCCGCTGCGCTGGCACGACGCTTACGACTTTCCCGCCGTCAGAAGCGGCGAAGTGATCCGCGACACCTTCAAGCCGGGTGTGCCGCAGCCCTCGGAATTTCTGGTATTCAACACCCGTCGTCCGATGTTTGCCGACATCCGGGTGCGCCAGGCGTTGACGCTGCTGTTCGACTTCGAGCTGGTCAACCGCAGCTATTTCTTCGGGCTCTATTCGCGCGTGGCTGGCTACTTCGCGGGCTCGGACCTGTCGGCCTATGGCCGCCCCGCCGACGCGCGCGAGCAGGAACTTCTGAAGCCATACGCGGCGCGAATCCGGCCGGACGTCATGGACGGCAGCTACCGCCTGCCGGTGACCGACGGCTCGGGGCGTGACCGCGCCACGCTGCGCGCGGCATTGAAGCTGCTCTCGGAGGCGGGCTACGATCTCGACGGCACGGTGCTGCGCAATCGCGCGACGAAAGCGCCCTTCACCTTCGAGATCCTCGTGAGCACGCGCGACCAGGAGCGCATTGCGCTCTCCTTCGCGCGTGACCTCAAGCGCGCCGGCATCGAGCCGACCGTGCGTTCGGTCGATCCGGTGCAATTCGACCAGCGCCGGCTCGGCTACGAATTCGACATGATCCAGAACCGCTGGGACCAGTCGCTCTCGCCGGGCAACGAGCAGTCGTTTTACTGGGGCAGCGCGGCCGCCGACAATCCCGGCACCCGCAACTACATGGGCGCGAAGGACCCGGCCGTCGACGCAATGATCGCGGCCCTGCTGGAGGCGCGCGATCACGCGGATTTCGTCTCCGCCGTCCGGGCCCTCGACCGCGCCCTGATCGCCGGCTTCTACACGATCCCCCTGTTTAACGTATCGGAGCAATGGATCGCGCGCTGGAATCGGATAGAACGGCCATCGGCTACCGCGTTGTCCGGTTATCTGCCGGAGACTTGGTGGCAGAAGGCGGACGCCCCGAGCAAGTAACAAGGCAACCAGCAAGCGACGTGATGCACCAGCCAGCCGTATCGCCGACGCTCGACACGCTGTTCCAGCGGACGCTGGCGCGCCAGCCGCATGCGCCGGCGCTGTACGATCCCCTCAACAAGATTCGCATCGCCGGGCATCTGCCCAGGCGCTTGACCTATGCCGAAGCCGATCGGGCGATCGAGGCGCTGTCGGCCCATTTCGTCGAATCCGGCCTGCCGGCCAACTCCGTCATCGCCGTGCAACTGCCGAACACGGTCGAGTTCGTGCTCACGGTGCTCGCGGCCCATCGCGCCGGCCTCGTCGTCGCCGTGCTGCCGCTCTTGTGGCGGCACGCGGAGCTCACCGCAGCGCTCAACCGCACTGCGGCGCGTGCGATCGTCACCATGAGCAAGGTCGACAGTGTGATCTACGCCGATCTCGCCATGCATGCCGCGGCAGAAGCCTTCTCCATCCGTCACGTCTTCGGCTTCGGTACCGATCTGCCGGAAGGCATGGCCTCGCTCGACGATGTTCTTTCGCGCGCGCCCGGCCCGACACGCAGCGTCATCCAGGACGGCCGCAAGGCGGCGATGATCTCCTTCGACGTCACTGCGGAAGGCTTTCGTCCGGTGCCGCGACCGCATTTCAGCATCATCGCGGGCGGGCTCGCGATGTCGCTCGAAGCCGACATTCCGCAGGGCGCGACCATCATGTCGGCGTTCACGCCGATGTCGTTTGCCGGCCTCGCCTCCTCGCTTGCGATCTGGCTGCTCTCCGGCGGAACGCTGGCGCTGCATCATCCCTTCGACAGCGAGGTCCTGGAGCAGCAAATCAACGAGCAGGGCTGCGAGGTGCTGATCGCACCCGCGCCGCTCGCCTTGCGGCTCGGCGAGGCCGATCTCGCGGCGCGGATGCCGGGTTTGCGTAACGTCATCGGACTGTGGCGCGCACCGGAGCAGGTCGCGGCGAGCGATGCCTGGATCGCGCCACACGCGCCACTGACGGACGTCTATTTGTTCGGCGAGGCCGGCTTGTTCGGGGCGCGGCGCGGCGAGGACGGCATGCCCGTGGCGGTGATGCCGGGACCGCATGGCGCCCCGCGCGAGCAGTCCGGCGCCTCGGTCGCCGGCGAGATCCTGCTGACGCCAAAGGGTACGCTCGGCCTGCGCGGGCCGATGGTACCGATCGCGGCTTACGCCCCGCCGCAACCGGTCGGCGACACGTTGACGGCGCAGCCGCCGCGCGACTACATCGACACCGGCTATGCCGCCCGTCTCGATCGCCCGAGCGGCGCGATCTGCATCACTGCGCCCCCCTCCGGCATCATGGCGGTCGGCGGCTACCGCTTCCTGTCCAACGACTTGCAGGAATGGGCGCGCCGGCTCGGCCAGGGTGCGCTGCTCACGGCGCTGCCTGACCGGCTCTCCGGACACCGTCTGGCCGGGCGCGCCCAGGACAATGCAAGGGCACGCGAGGCCCTCAGCGAACTTGGGCTTAACCCCCTGATGGTCGAGGCTTTTCGCGACCGCACCGGACCCGGTTGAAGCGCTTTTCACTGCCTCCGTTGACCCGGCATTAAGACGGCCCAACTAGATTGCGCAGCATTTCGTGTGCGTAGTTAGAGCTTGAGATGTCCCAGGCGGGCCCGATCCTCTTTGTGTCCAATGCCCAACGGCCGGCCTTCATTTCGGCGCTCGACGAGCCCCGGCTTTTTCCCGTCATCGACAGCGATTGGGCGAGCGCGGCACGCGCCATCGAGGATGTCCAGCCGGCCGCCGTCGTCGCAGCGCTTGCCGGTGGACATGAGCCGCATCTCGCCGCGGTCGCAAGCGCGATCGCTGGCCAGATGCTCTATCTGCCCCTCATCATCGTCGATCCCCAGACAGCCCTGCCCCATAACGCGCTGCCGTTCACGCTGCGCGGCAACGATTCCGACCGCCTCATCGCGCGACTGCGCGCCGCGATGCGCGTCCGCACGCTGCACGCGACCGTGCTGCGTCGCCTGCCGGAGGCAAAGGTCTCGCTGCCCGACTCCGACCCCGCGCGCGATGCCACCGTGCTGCTGATCGGCCGCGGCTCCGCCTATCCGGCGCTGTCGGTCGCGCTTGGCGAGCGCATGGGCGTGATCGGGGCTCTCAGCATCGAAGCCGCAGCAAAGCATCTCAACACCCGCGACATCGACGGCGTCGTGCTCGCTGAAGGCTTTACCGCACGCGTTGCCGACGCTTTCCTCACGGTGCTCGCGGAAGACAGCCGCTTCCGCAACATGCCCGTGATCGTAACCGCGCATCAGCTCACCCAAACTTACGACCTGCCGAACCTCGAACTCGTCTCCAGCGAGCCGGCACAGATCGCGGCCAACGCATTGCCGCTGATCCGTCAGCACGCGATGGAGGCGCAGTTCAGCCGCACGCTGCGCTCGATCGACGCCGGCGGCTGGCTCGATCCGCGCAGCGGCCTGCTCACGCCGGAAGCCTTTGCCCGCGATTTTTCCAAAGCGGTCGAGCAGACGCTCGCGCGCGGCGGCGGCCTGTCGGTGGCGCGCTTTGCTTTCGCTGCTGGCAATCCACGCGCGCAGCTCGATGCCGCGCGGATCCTGAGCCGGCTGATGCGACAGATGGATTTTGGCGCTGCGCAGAAGGATGGCTCCGTCGTCGTGGTGTTCGCGGAGACCGACTTCCGGACCGCCCATATGATCGCCCGCCGCCTCTCCGCCGTCATGCGTCACACTTCGAACGGCAAGCGCGAACCGCGCAGCGAGCCCGTCGTCAGCGTGGATTCGCTGTCGCCATCGGATACCGCGAGATCGCTACTCGCCCGACTCTCGGCAGAAGCGCCGCGCGCGGCCTCGTAGCCAAAGATCTCCGGCGCCGTAGGGTGGGCAAAGCGACTTGTCCGCCGTAACTCGAAGAGCGAAGGCGGAAGCGTGCCCACCTTTTTTATCGCACGCGCAGAGAGATGGTGGGCCGGTGCTACGCGCCTTCGCCCACCCTACAACATCACATCAACAGCTACGCCGCCTTCTTGCTCGTGGCGAGCTGCGCAAGCTGGCGCAGGATCTCCGTCGTGCCCGCAAGCCGCTCCTCCGGCGTCTCCCAATCCTGGAAGAATACCACCTTCATGTCGGGCCGCACCTTCGCGGCCTCGCCGTGGCTGCGGATGAACGACACCAGGCGGTCCGGGTGGGCAAAAGAATTGTCGCGGAAGACGATGACCGCCCCCTTCGGGCCGGCATCGACCTTCTCGACATTGGCGCTCCGGCAATAGGCCTTGATCGCCGCGATCTTGAAGAGATACCGCACCTCGTCGGGCAACACACCAAAACGGTCGCGCATCTCGGCGGCAAAGTTCTCGATCTCCTCCTCGGTGTCGAGATCGGCAAGCCGCCGGTAGAGCGACAGCCGCACCGAGAGGTCGCCGACGTAATCTTCCGGGATGAGCACGGGCATTCCGATCGTAATCGACGGCGACCAGCGGTCGGCCGCGGGCTCCGAGACGCCGGCCTTGAGGTTGACGATCGCCTCTTCCAGCATCGACTGATAGAGCTCGAAACCGACTTCCTTGATATGGCCGGACTGCTCCTCGCCGAGCAGATTGCCAGCGCCGCGAATGTCGAGGTCGTGCGAGGCGAGCTGGAAGCCTGCGCCGAGCGTTTCCAGTGATTGCAGTACGGTGAGCCGGCGCTCGGCCTGAGCGGTGATCTTCTGCTGCGCCGGCAGCGTGAACAGCGCATAGGCGCGCAGCTTCGACCGACCGACGCGGCCGCGGAGCTGGTAGAGCTGGGCAAGGCCGAACATGTCGGCGCGATGCACGATCAACGTGTTGGCATTGGGAATGTCGAGGCCGGACTCCACGATGGTGGTCGAGAGCAGGATGTCGAATTTGCCGTCGTAGAACGCCGTCATGATGTCCTCGATCACCGCGGGCGGCATCTGCCCGTGCGCGACCGCGACCTTCATCTCCGGCACGTTCTTGTCGAGGAAGTCCTTGACCTCGGCCAAGTCATCGATCCGGGGCACCACGTAGAACGCCTGCCCGCCGCGATAGCGCTCGCGCAGAAGGGCCTCGCGGATCATCAGAGGATCGTGAGGGGCAACGAAGGTACGCACCGCGAGGCGGTCGACCGGGGGCGAGGCGATGATCGAGAGCTCGCGCACGCCAGTGAGCGCGAGTTGGAGCGTGCGCGGGATCGGCGTCGCCGACAGCGTCAGTACGTGCACCTCGGAGCGGAGTGCTTTCAGCCGCTCCTTGTGGCTGACGCCAAAGTGCTGCTCCTCGTCGACGATGAGCAGGCCAAGGTCGCGGAACTTGATCGCCTTGCCAAGCAGCGCGTGGGTACCGACGACGATGTCGACCGAGCCGTCGGTGATGCCCTTCTTGATCTGGTTGAGCTGCTTGGTTGGGATCAGCCGCGAGGCCTGCGCCACCTGCACGGGGAAGCCGCGGAAACGTTCGGTAAAGGTCTTGTGGTGCTGGCGGGCCAGCAGCGTGGTCGGCACCACCACCGCGACCTGCTTGCCTTCGAGCGCGACCGCAAAGGCCGCGCGCAATGCAACCTCCGTCTTGCCGAAGCCGACGTCGCCGCAGATCAGCCGGTCCATCGGACGGCCCTTTTCGAGGTCCTTTAAGGTGGACTCGATGGCCCCAAGCTGGTCCTCGGTCTCGTCATAGGGGAAGCGTGCGCAGAACTCGTCATAGAGGCCGGGCTGCACCGGCAGCTTTGGCGCCTCGTGCAGTTGCCGCTCGGCGGCGATCTTGATCAGTTCGCCCGCGATCTCGCGGATACGGTTCTTCAGCTTGGCCTTGCGGGTCTGCCAGCCAGAGCCGCCGAGACGATCGAGCTCGACCGTCGTCTGGTCGGAGCCGTAGCGCGAGAGCAGCTCGATGTTCTCGACGGGCAGGAACAGCTTTGTCTCGGCCGCATAGTGCAGCTCGAGACAGTCGTGCGGTGCGCCGCTGACCTCCAGCGTCTGCAAGCCGACGAAGCGGCCGATGCCGTGGTCGACGTGGACGACGATGTCGCCAGCCGCAAGGCTCGTCACCTCCGAGATGAAATTATCGAGCTTGCGGCTCGCCTTGCGCGGCCGCACCAGGCGGTCGCCAAGAATGTCCTGCTCGCTGATGAGCGCAATCTCGTCGGTCTCGAAACCGCTCTCCAGGCCCAACACGGCGAGCATAGTCTCGTTGCGCGGGGTCGCCTGCACGGTGCGCCAGCTATTGACGCTGGTCGTATGCGCCAGCTTGTGGTCGCGCAGCATCGAGGTCATGCGGTCGCGCGAGCCTTCGGTCCAAAGCGCGACGACGACCTTCTTGCGTTGGGCTTGCAAGGCCATTACGTGCGCCACCACCGCCTCGAAGACGTTGACGGTGGAATCGTTGCGCTCGGGCGCAAAGTCACGCCCCTTGCGCGCGCCGGCATCGATGATGCTGCTGCCGTCGTCCGGCACCGAGAACTGCGTCATCCGCACCAGCGGGATCCCGCCTTCGCGCTTCGCCCATTCCTCTTCGGTCAGATACAGTCGATCCGGCGGCAACGGCTTGTAGACGGCACCGCCGGTCGGATGCTCCAGCGCATCGCGACGCGCCTCGTAGTAATCGAGGATCTGCTTGAAGCGTTCGCGGATCGCATCCTCGGCTTGCGGCTCGATCGCGACGGCAGCGCCTTGCAGATAGTCGAACAGCGTGTCCATCCGCTCCTGGAACAATGGCAGCCAATGCTCCATGCCGGGATGGCGGCGGCCTTCGCTGACGGCCTCGTAGAGCGCATCGTCGCGCTCGGGCGCACCGAATTCGGCGACATACCCCATGCGGAAGCGGCGGATGGTTTCGGTGACGAGCTGAAATTCCGAGATCGGCACCAGATCGAGCGAGCGCATGTCCAAGAGCGTGCGCTGCGTCTCGGCATCGAAGGAGCGGATCGATTCCAGGCTGTCGCCGAAGAAGTCGAAGCGGACGGGCTGGTCGAGGCCAGCCGGGAACAGGTCGAGAATGCCGCCACGCACGGCATATTCGCCGGGCTCGCGCACTGTGGAGGAGCGGCTATAGCCGTTGTGCTCGAGCCAGGCGACGATCGTGTCCATCGGCACGACATTGCCCGGCGCGAGCGAGAGTGCCTGCGCCGCCACCAGATCGCGCGAGGGCACGCGCTGCACAATGGCGTTCACGGTGGTCAGCACGATCAGCGGCTTATCGCTGCCGGTGAGCGAGGCCAGGCGCGCGAGCGTGGTCAGGCGCTGGGCCAGGATGCCGCCATGCGGCGAGACGCGGTCATAGGGCTGGCAATCCCAGGCCGGGAACTGGAGCACGGGCAGATCCGGCGCGAAGAATTGCAGCGCTCGCTCGAGCTGCTGCATGCGCGGACCGTCGCGGCAGACGACCGCCAGGCTGACGGCCGACTTCTTGGGCCGCGCTGCGATCGCGCGGGCGAGATCGGAGACGACGAGTCCCTCAGCCCCCTCAGCGACATTGGCGAGAGTCAGCGCGCGGCCGGGCGCCAGCAACTCGGCCGGTGATTTCAACGCCGGTTTCATACGTTGCCATCCGCCACGGGAAACGCCTTGATGCGGGCAAACAGCACTCCGGCGACGTCGGCCGGCAGCACCTTGTCGCCGGTGATGGCGGCATAGAGGTCGGGATCATTGACTTCGAGCAGGCGCTCGAGCTCGGCAAGCTCGCCCTCGGACAGATTGCCGATCTCCGCGTCCGCAAAGCGGCCGAGAATGAGGTCCATCTCGCGGGTGCCGCGGTGCCAGCAGCGGAACAGAAGCCGCTTGCGGCGCTCGTCCAGGCCACCGCTCGATCGTGTCGTTCCCGTCATTTTCGTAAGATCCAGTCCAACGCCGAAAGCCCGGACGTGCCGGGCGGGGGTGATATAGCGACTGAGGCGACCAATGTCAGCTTTTTGTTGCAGCGGCTCACGGTACTCAGACCATCATGGCCCGAGCCGCTCGCCCGATGAAAAAAGCCGTGGATGCCCGCCATAAAGCCGGGCATGACGGGCACGAACGATCCTAGATTCGCCTCATGCGCCCCAGCCTGCTCAATCCGCTGTTTGCTCTCGTGACCAGCCTGCCCGGTGTCGGGCCGAAGCAGGACAAGCTGTTGCGCTATCTCCTTGGTCGCGATGAGACGCCGCGGCTGGTCGATCTCCTGCTGCATCTGCCGAGCAACGTGATCGACCGCCGCGCCCGGCCGAAGATACGCGACGCCGTTGCCGGCACCGTGGTGACACTGGAGGTGACGATCGATCGCCATCGCCCACCCCCGCCGCGCAATGCGCGCGCCCCCTACCTCGTCTACGCCAGCGACGACACCGGCGACGTGGTGCTGACGTTCTTCCGAGCCAAGCCCGGTTATGTCGAAAAGCTGCTACCGGTCGGCGAGAAGCGCTACGTCTCCGGCACGCTCCAGATGTATGACGGCATCCCACAGATCGTGCATCCCGACCGCGTGCTCGACGAGGAGGCCATCGCAAAGCTCTCCGGCATCGATCCCGTCTATCCGCTGACAGAGGGCCTGGCGCTCGGCTCGCTCCGCCGCGCTATCGCGCAGGCGCTGCAAAAGCTGCCGGCCTTGCCGGAATGGATCAGCCCGGAGGTCATCCGCCGCTGCCACTTCCCACCCATCGCGGAAGCGCTCACGCGTGTGCACCAGCCGGTCGAGCTCACGGACGTGCTGCCGGACCAGCCGTTCTGGTCGCGGCTTGCCTTCGACGAGTTGCTCGCTGGCCAGCTCGCGCTGGCGCTGATCCGCGCGCAGCTGCGCAGGCCTGCCGGCGTGCGCAATGCCGGCGACGGTCATTTGCGCAACAAGATCATCGACGCCCTGCCCTATGCACTGACGCCGTCGCAGCGCAACGCCGCGGCGGCGATCGCCGACGACCTGAAACAGCCCGTGCGCATGCTGCGGCTGCTTCAGGGCGACGTCGGCTCCGGCAAGACCGTGGTGGCACTGCTGGCAGCCGCCGCCGTCGCCGAAGTCGGCAAGCAGGCCGCGCTGATGGCGCCGACCGAAATTCTGGCGCGCCAGCACATCAAGACCATCGCCCCGCTCGCCGAGTGCGCCGGCTTGCGGGTTGCGATCCTCACCGGGCGCGAGAAGGGCAAGGAGCGGCGCGACATCCTCGCGCGGCTTGCCGATGGCGAAATCGATCTTCTGGTCGGAACCCACGCGCTGATCCAGGACGACGTGATCTTCAGGGCGCTCGCGCTTGCGGTGGTCGACGAGCAGCATCGCTTCGGCGTGCGCGAGCGGTTGGCGCTGACCTCGAAGGGCGAAGCGGTCGACGTGCTGGTGCTGAGCGCCACTCCCATCCCGCGCACGCTGGTCTTGACCTATTTCGGCGACATGGATGTGAGCGAGCTGCGCGAGAAGCCGGCGGGCCGGCAGCCGATCGACACCCGGGCTGTGCCGATGAGCCGCCTTTCTGAGGTCATGGACGGCGTCGACCGAGCACTGCAAGCGGGCAAGCTGGTCTACTGGATCTGTCCGCTGGTCGAAGAATCCGAGGCCGAGGGTACCGAGCATCTGACCAACGCGACCAAGCGTTTCGAAAGCCTGCAAAAGCGTTTTGGCGATCGCGTCGGTCTGGTCCACGGCCAGATGAAAGGCACGGAGAAGGACCGCGTGATGGCGCAGTTCGCCGCCCACGAGATCGGACTTCTGGTTGCCACCACGGTGGTCGAGGTCGGCGTGGACGTGCCGGCGGCAACCATCATGGTGATTGAGAACGCGGAACGTTTCGGGCTCGCACAGCTGCACCAGTTGCGCGGCCGTATCGGACGCGGCTCGGAAGCCTCCACCTGCCTCCTGCTCTACAGTGAACCGCTCGGCGAAATGTCGAAAGCACGGCTCAAGGTGATCCGCGAGACCACCGACGGTTTTAGGATCGCGGAGGAGGATCTGAAATTGCGCGGCGAAGGCGACGTGCTCGGCGTGCGCCAGAGCGGTCTCCCCGGCTACCGGATCGCACGCTCCGAGGTGCACAGCCAGCTCATCACGCAAGCGCGCGACGAGGCGCTGCGCATCATGAAGGACAATCCGAAGCTCACAGGCGAGCGCGGCGAAGCGCTGCGCTGCCTGCTGTATCTTTATGAGCGGGACGAAGCGATCCCGCTGATCGGGGCAGGTTGATGCTTATCGATCTGGTTTGTCCCCGTCAGTGGCGGGCAGACCAAAGGCCGGAACGGGCCCGCACGAATCTGCAATGCTCGGCTTCGGTCGAATCATTGGCCGGAAACATGCACTCAAGTCGTAGCTCCTCTGCAGTGACCGTCTGCGGCGTTCCGACCGTTGTGATCATGGAGAAATAGTCCAGCGTCACCCCGTCCTTGACGAAGGTAAGCGGAATCATCGGCAGGGCATCACCCGGTGACGGCGCGCGCCATTCCGGCTTCACGCCCGGATATTGCGACAATTCCGCCAGAAGCGCCTTCATCCTCTCGTCGATGACGCGTCCGACCGCCTCGCGATACACGCGCGCGAGTAATCCCCGGGCCGTCTCTGGCCAGTTCGCCACGAAAGGACGCATGCCTTCCGGATCGAACATGAGGTGCAGCAAGTTCCGCGGGGTCGGTCGTGCGGACATGTCGATGAAGCAGTTGAACAACTGCGGTGCTGCCTCATTGGTCATCAGCACGTTCCAATACCGGTCCATGACGATAGCCGGAAAGGGCTCGTGTTGACGCAGCATGCGTTGCAAGGCGCGGTTGATGCTCGTCATGACGGGCGCATCGAGAGCGGGATCGAAATAAGAGGGCGCGTAGCCGGCGGCCAGCAGCAGCTCATTTCTTTCGCGCAGCGGGACATCGAGGGCCTGGGCAAGATCGAGCAGCATTTGGCGGCTCGGGGTGCTGCGGCCACTCTCCACAAAGCTGATGTGCTTCTGCGAGACACCGGCATCGAACGACAGATCGAGCTGCGTCTTGCCGCGAATATCCCGCCAATGACGCAGGAGAGCACCTGCCGAAGTGGCCGCGGTTGTCTTGATGTCGCTGGCCGTCGCTTTCATGTCGACCGCTCCTTCATTCGACTTTCCGATGTGCAGCTGCGTCAACACTCTACAGCGGGGGTGCCGCGGATCACCCGAGGCACCGAAAGGCCATTGGTGCAGGACTGAACCAGGAGATCAACCAAAGGCAACCGGGCCTACTGCACCAACCCAGCGACGCACCTTGGTGTCGTCCTTCTCGTCCATATAGAAGAAATGGGTCATCGTGGGATGCACTGTCGCCGCCGACCGGTCATCGGGTGTCATGTCCACGACACCGCGAAACACTTTCAGGAATCCGGCATCCCAATATTCGGTGACGTGATGCAGCGCAGTGAACCCGGTGTCGATAAAGGCCTTCAGATTGGCGCGGATCGCCTCGCGCCCCTTCCAATCTGCCACGCCAAGATTGCAGACGGCATCCTCCGCAAAGCAGTCGAAACCCTTTCCGAAGGTCTTGTCGTCGATCTCCTTCCACATGTCGAGGAGCCACTGGGGCGGCTCTTTCCTCGTAAACATGACTTGCATATCTCTCTCCTCATGTAGTGACTCACGCTCACCAGCAAACCTGATTGGATGCTTGCCGGCGGGTGGATGATCAGGAGAGTAGTCGGGCCGCGAATTGGCTCAATTACATGCCAGGTAATAAAGCCGACGCGGCGCGGACGTCATCGTATGGGCGCCTCCGCTCTTTGCGGACAACTAGGCCTTTTTCGCGCTTTTCTCCGCAAACGCTTTCAACAGCGCCGCATCCGCCGCCTCGCCCTTCGCATCTTCAGCAAGATGCTCGAACCACCGCGCAAAACCCTCGTAGACCTGGCTCGCAGGATGATCGGGTCCCAGAAAACCTGCGATCTCCCGCATCTCGGCGACCCAGCGATAGGCCTTCGGGATCATGTCGGGCAGTGCGGTGGACAGCCGTGTCAAAATCGCGGGTTGGCTGAGCGCGAGTTCGTCGCGCAGCGCATCGGCGGCGCCGGTCTTGGTGGCCGCCAGCACCATGGCCGAGCCGATGCCGGCGAGACCCTTGGCGATACCCGCGTAGGACATTTTCAGCGCGGAGGCTGCGCCGACCGGGCCTTCCACGATCCGCAGGTCAAGACCAAGCTGTTTCAGCACGGCCAGATCCTTTGCGCGCTCGCCGGACACGTAGAACGCCGGCCCCTTGCTGCCGGGCTGCGGCGGAAAGCCGATGATGCCGGCATCGACGAACGGCGCCTGCGCCGAACCGATGATCTCCTCGATTCCCAGCACGGTATCGACGTTGACGGCGTTGCAGTCGACGACCAGCGGCTTCTTCTCCCGCCTCACGATCACCGCGGCCAGCCGCTCGGCAAGCGCCACGGCCTCGCCCGGAGGCACGATCGACAGGATGATATCGCAGCCGGCGATATCGGCATCCTCGGCGGCGATCATGCCCGCCTCTGCGGCGCGCTTTGCGGTTTGCTCGCTGCGCCCCTTCAGCGAGGTCAGCACGCACGCGCCGTTTTCACTCAGGCGACGGGCGACCGCGCTGCCCATGGCGCCGGGTGCGAGGATCGCGATGGTTGGGGACATGGCTCACTCCAGTTCGAATGCGAAAGCGATCTGCGCTTCGTCATCTCGAATGATAGCAGAGTGAGGGAACCGCAAAACGAATGGCCGCCATCCCGCGGTGGAATGACGGACGCTCACTCCACCTTGGCGGGCTCGGGGTGGACGGCCGCGGCATTGGCGATGCGGGCGGCGTTCACCACACCCGCAAGGGCGGCGATCTTCTTTGGATCGGGGCTCGATCCCGGCTGCACCACGCCCGCCGACATGATCAGAGTCGCAGCGTCTTCCGCGCTCAGCTCAACCTCGATGATTTTGCTCTTGGGTACATAGAAGAAGAAGCCGGTTGTCGGGTTCGGCGAGCACGGCAGGAACACCGAGACATGCTCCTCCTGTCCCGGGAGGCTGCGGGCGATGTCCTCGCTCGGCGATTGCGAGATCAGCACGATCGACCACATGCCCGGCGAGGGAAACTCGACCAGCCCGACTTTCCGGAAGCTCGACCCCTTGCCCGAGAACAGCGTCTCGAACACCTGCTTCAGGCCGCGGTAGATGGCGCGCACGGCCGGGATGCGGCCGAGGAAGGTCTCGCCGACATCGACCAAGGTCCGGCCGATCAAATTGGCTGCCAGGAAGCCGACCAGCGTCAGCGTGAAAAATGCGACAATCAGTCCCCAACCGGGAACGCCGTACGGCAGATAAGTTTCCGGCCGATAGGCCAGCGGCACGAACGGCCGCACCACCCCGTCGACCCAGGTGACGAACCACCAGACCAGATAAAGGGTGATCGCGATCGGTCCCGTAACGACGAGGCCGGTCAGAAAATAATTGCGGAATCGGCCCATCAGGCCGGTATGCGGCTCCGGCGGCAGGTCTTCGGCAGGCACAGGCGGGGACGCGTCGTCACGGGCGGTCATTCGGGTTCCAAGTCGGTCGCAGCACTCTAGCTAGGGTCTTCTAGCAGATTTTTGAAGGTGCAAAGCGACCGCACCCGCTCTTGTCCTGAGCCCATCCCTGCCTATTCGACGGTCACCGACTTGGCGAGATTGCGCGGCTGGTCGACGTCAGTGCCCATCACGACCGCCGTGTGGTAGGCTAAAAGTTGCACGGGAACGGCATACACCATTGGCGTGAACGCAGGCGCCATGTCGGGCATGACGATTGTGACGAGCGAATCCACCGTCGCCTCCGCTGCGCCCTTGGCATCCGTCATCAGGATGATGTTGCCGCCACGGGCAGCGACCTCCTGCATGTTGGAAACGGTCTTCTCGAACACGCGATCGTGGGGCGCGATCACCACGACCGGCACGGTCTCGTCGATCAGCGCGATCGGCCCGTGCTTGAGCTCGCCGGCGGCGTAGCCCTCGGCGTGGATGTAGGAGATCTCCTTCAGCTTCAGGGCACCTTCGAGCGCGAGCGGGAAGCTGGTGCCGCGGCCGAGATAGAGCACGTCGCGCGACTTGGCGATCCGGTGCGCGAGCTTCTCGATCTGCAGCTCGGTGGTGAGCGCGTCCGCCATCAGGCGCGGGACCTCGACCAGGCCATGCACGAGCCCGGTCTCCTCCTCCTCGGATAATTCGCCGCGCGCCTTGCCGGCCGCGACCGCGAGCGAGGCGAGCACCATGAGCTGGCAGGTGAAGGCTTTTGTGGACGCGACGCCGATCTCGGGACCGGCGAGCGTCTGGAGCACTGTCTCACTCTCGCGCGCGATCGTCGAGGTCGGCACGTTGACGACGGCGAGCGTGTGCGCGCCTTCAGCCTTGGCGTAGCGCAGCGCAGCGAGCGTATCGGCCGTCTCGCCCGATTGAGAAATGAAGATCGCCAGATCGCCCTTGCGCAAGGGCGCCTCGCGGTAGCGGAACTCGGAGGCGACGTCGACCTCGACCGGCAGGCGCGCCATGCGCTCAAACCAGTACTTTGCGACGTAGCCGGCGTAGCTCGCCGTGCCGCAGGCTGTGATGGTGACACGCTGGATGTCGCGGAAGTCGAACGGCAGCTTCACCGGCAGCGACACGCGCTCGGATGCCATGTCGATATAGCGGGCCAGCGTGTGGCCGACGACCTCGGGCTGCTCGTGTATTTCCTTCGCCATGAAATGGCGGTAGTTGGCCTTGTCGACAAGCGAGGTCGAGGCCGCATGCTTGATCTTGTCGCGCTGGACGGCACGGCCGTCCTTGTCGAAGATAGCAACGCTGCTGCGGGTCAGCACGACCCAGTCGCCGTCCTCGAGATAGCTGATCGTATCGGTGAACGGGCCGAGCGCGATCGCGTCCGAGCCCAGGAACATCTCGCCATCGCCATAGCCGATCGCGAGCGGCGGACCGTTGCGAGCGCCGATCATCAGGTCGCCCTCGCCCGCGAAAATGAAGCCGAGCGCGAACGCGCCGCGCAGGCGGCTCAAGGCGAGCTTCACCGCCTCGATCGGCTTGTTGCCGCGCGTGAGCAGATGGTCGACCAGATGCAGCACGATCTCGGTGTCAGTCTCGGTGCGGAACACCGTGCCCTTCGCTTCGAGTTCCTCGCGCAGCTCGCGGAAATTCTCGATGATCCCGTTATGGACCACCGCGACGCGCTCGGTGGCGTGCGGATGGGCATTGTGCTCGGTCGGCTTGCCATGGGTGGCCCAGCGGGTGTGGCCGATCCCGGTCGTCCCGTTCAGCGGCTCGTCACGCAGCCGGGCCTCGAGGTTCTTCAGCTTGCCCTCGGCGCGCCGCCGCTGCAGGTGATCGCCTTCGAGCGTGGCAACACCCGCGGAGTCGTAGCCCCGATATTCAAGCCGCTTGAGCGAATCCACCAATTGCTCTGCAACCGGTTCGCGCCCGAGAATGCCGACAATCCCGCACATGCGGATCAATATCCCCCAAATCGTCGAAAAATCGCCAAAACGACGCGATCGGTTTTTATCGAAACTCGCAAGGAACCAGATACTCAAGAATTATTGCGGATTGCGACAGCACCAAATGGCGGTAGCCCTAACGTGCCGCGAATTGGCTGGCCTTTAACCCCGCGCATTAACTTGCTGTCAACAAGTTTGGCCAACGATTCCGGCGCAGGAGATAACGCCATGAGAGGCTCATCCGACCGCAAGGGTCTGTCGTCGATTTACTTGCGCGCGAGCGAGACCGCGGGCACGCATCTGGCGCATTGGCCGCCGCCCCAGCGCGGCAAGGAGAGCAAGCCGGTCTTCGTCAAGCATCCGACCGGCGAGCCGGCGAAGCGCGCCAAGCCGCGCGGCTGGCGCCTGACCCGTGCGATCTTCTCGGAATTCGCCGAGGACGAATAGCGCGGGCCGGCTTTCGCCTGCTTTTCCGTCTTGATCTCGCGATCGCGCGCGGCGCCCCCTCACGGTCTGACGGACGGCCGGCTGCGCCCCCGGGCCTATGCTGGAGCCTGCCGAAATTGTCTCCGGGGCGGCGAATTCCCCTTGCTTCATCCTTAAGTTGCGGCATAGTCGCAATTATTGATTTATTCTTACTTCAACTGGTTGAGGCGGAAGATGACACAAGCATCTCTTCCCGAACCGGAATCTCGTCATCGCGACCAGAGCAAGCGCACATTTCAGTTGGGATTGCTGCTTGCCTTCAATCTTGCGGCTTTCGCGGTCATCGGGCTCATTTACTTCGGTATCATCGAATTCCGCGGAACGCCGCATTTCATTGTCCTGTATCTAATGCGGGTCCTGTTCATCTGGCTGCTCTTGATCGACGCATTCTGGTTGGCGGCATTAGCGCTGCTTTACCTAGCGAAGCGCGAGGCTTCGCTCCTGCTCCCCCCGTTTTCGCCGTTCTGGCTGCGACGTCGATACTGTCTGTATTTGCTTGGTATCTGCATCTGCTGTTACCGACACAGGTGTCGATCGATCTTCCAAGCTCGGAGCCATCAAGTGGGCAGACCGCCGGCCCCCCTCCGACACCTAGTCCTTTGCCATCGGCGACGCCGACTCCTTCGCCATCGGCGACACCGGTCTCTGAGCCACTTCGGAAACTGTCGGCCTATTGGAACAGCTGGTTTGAATACCAGGATGAGCTTGCCCCCGAGACGCTGACGGTCGGCAACACCTACACGTTTGCGCTCGACATCTCCGCTTTCAACTATGCAGACCTCCGCGCCGCGGCCGTCCGCAGCACGTTCGTCGATCCCGCCATCAGCGAGATATTGGCCGATCCCAAGTGGAAGACGCTCCAACTCAAAATCAAGCCTCTGCTGTCCGAGGGAACCGGCTTGCGCTTCGACGCGCCCAACCAAGTCGATCTCCCTCTTGAGGCTGATCTGGAGCGGATCCGTAGTCCGAACACAGAGGAGGAGAAGCGCTATGCGGCCGGGGCTACGACCTTGCCGACGTTCTCGGCCAGGGCAGCGGCCGGCGCGATGCGCTTCAAGTTTCATACCGAAGCCGCGGGCTGCTTCGCCATCGTCCTCGCCATTCTGAACGAGAGCGGTTTCCCCCTAGATCATCTCGTCCGATGGGTGGCGACGGCCAAACCGGGTGATCCTTCTCCAGCCTGCCAGTCCGAGGCGTCGGGGCAGAGGCTGCAACAATACAGCGGGCTCGACCAACTGCTTCGTATTTCGCTCGAGCTGGAAGAGACCAACTCGTCAAGGTTCGCGTCGGCCGCTTTCCATATTTTCGATACGCCCGCCGGCAGCTTCGTCGTGTTTGTCGATGGGCGAGCGAACCGCAAGAAGTCGATCTTTGCCTGGCAGACGGGTGAGAGCATCGCAAACTACGTGTCGGACCCGCACCGACTGCCTCTGCTGATTCAGCGCGCAAGGGACGCTGCACAGACAAGCGGCGGATCGAGCGGCGCGTACATTGGCGCGGCCAAGGAGCTTGCCGACATCCTCTTCAGCGGGCAAGGCGACGCATATGAGGACGAAGCGGCTCAGGCCAAGGCTGCCTTCCAGGAACTCGTCGCGCAGTCCCCAAGCCGTCCGGTTGTCGTGGTGCGCGTGGTCTCCGATGCCAAATCCGGCCAGAACCGAAGCGTATTCCTCCCGCTCGGCATTCTGGGGGCGGCCGGCAACGGAGCGGTCCTGACCCAGCCCATCACGGTCATGCAGCCCCTGCCACGCGAAAGCTACGCGGCAAACTCCAAGGCTTGCGTTGGCGACTGGACCTTTGGAGTGCCGCCTGAGCTGGACAGGGACAACGAGGACATCAGCCAATTGTGGCCGCCCGACGCTTCCGGGAAGAACTGGGTTCATGACGTCGCCGGTCTGAAAGCCTATCTCTCCGATGCCAGCCCGGTCGGTGACCAACCTGGACAGGGCTTCGTGTTGCTGGCGCATCACGGCAACGGCAATCTCTGGTTCGACGACGAGGCGCAGCGCGTCATTCGTCAAAACGTCACCCGCCGCTTTCCAGGCGGCAGTGTCGCAGTCTTTGCCGCCTGCTCCGTCGCTACGGCGAGTTACGACACCACCTTCGTGCAACGATTCAACGAGCGCGGCGTGGACACGCTGATCGCTTCACCATTTCCCGTCCCTGCAACCTATGGCACGCGGCTTGCGCTGGAGTTTCCGCAAGCCATCGAGGACGTTCGTAAAGGCGCCAAGCCAACCGTTGGCGACCTCTTCGCTGCGGCCATTGCGAGGACCGCCCACCGGCTGGAAGAGGACGCCAAACGGAACTTTCGCGAGATGGGCCTGGAATACGTGCTGTTGGGAAATCCCAACACGCCGCTCTGCGATAAACCCTAAGTCAGGTGGCCGCTCATGATGACCAGAAATAGTAGCATTTGGGGATCCGGCCTTGCCCTTGCATTTTGGCTGGGAAGCGTCGCCTTCGCGTCCAGCCAGACTCAAACGACGGCACAAACGGACAGCGCCGCCGTCGCGACCGCGGCCTATCAAGCGCCGTCCCCCGAAGGACGCTACCTCGCCTTCATCAGCGACCTTCACTTCGGGATTGGCAAGAAAGCCGACGGGTCCTGGGATCCGACCGAGGACTTCCGATGGCCTCGCGCTCTCGAGGGCTTCCTGAAGGCACTGTCGACGGAAGGTCACGAGAAGGTCGATCTCGTGATCGTCGGGGATTTTCTGGAGCTCTGGCAGCCGCCGCCGGACATTACATGCACTGGAATGGGCGCCAATTTCGGCTGCACGCTCGAGGAAATGGGAAAGCTTTCCGGGATCGTTGCCAAGGCGCACGACGAAGAACTCGCGCTCCTGCGCGCGTTCGCCGAACGTGGAGAGAATCGCCTGCATCTTATCCCGGGCAACCATGACTCGACGCTGCGCTACGAACAGGTCTGGCGACCGATCGGCGCAGCTCTTCATGCGGACAGTGGTCGGATCGAACTCGTGACCAGCGGCATCTGGAGCTCTCCGGCAGGAAAGGTTGTTGCCGAACACGGCCACCAGATCGGACTGGACGTCAACGGATACGACAACTGGCCTGATATCGTCGAGAAGATCAACGGCATCGATTACGTCGTGCGCCCCTGGGGCGAACTCTTCGTGCAAAAGCTGTTCAACGAGGAAGAGCACAGCTACGAGATCATCGACAATCTGATGCCGGAGTCGGTCGGCGTGAGCATCAGGGCGGCCGAACGCGGGCGGCTCGGGACCGCCGCCGACTCGGCTCGCTTCATTCTCTTCAATCTCTGGGATGCATCTTCGAAACAGGCGGCGATCATGCTTGGCGCGCCTCCAGACAGAAAGCCTGAGTGGAATATCCGTTACGCGCGCGATCTGGGAGCGGATCTGTTCCTCAATGCGCTGAACGCCGACGACCCGTTGCGCGGCCAGATTTCCGGCGACAGTGCCGAGGCCAGGGCGACCAAGGCTCAACTCGCGCAAATGGCGCATGATGCATCGCAACTGCCGGATGAGGCCGTGCTCCACCTCTGCGATCTCGGCGCGGACAGGAACCAGAAGTACTGTATCGAAGCGCAACTTGGCTCTGCGGTGCTGTACGCGCTCGACGCCAAGGACAAGATCCTCGCCCGTCATCTGAGAAATCGTCAGAAGCAATTCCGCGCGATCCGCTACTTCATCTACGGTCACACCCACCAGTATGAGGATGCACGATCGATCGCACTCAACGATCTCTTCAGCGTCACCATTGCCAATACGGGAGCTTTCCAGCGGCTAATCGACGAGGAGGGCTTTCGGAGCCGACTGGACGGCAAATCGCCGCAGGAAGCTCTCCACACCATGCGGCTGGAGCAATTGCCAGCCTGCTATGGCGTAATCACCATGAGCGACGAGAGCGCCGCTCCCAAGGTTCGAGCCTGGTTCATGGACGAGCAAGGTCCCGGGCAATTCGTCCTGCACAGCGACCGACAATGCAAATAGGCGCCCGAGTCAGCTCTCCGTCTTCTTACCCATCTTCATCTCGCGATAGCGCGTAGCGCCACCTTCGCGGATGGTCTGCTGATTGCGTTCCAGCGCCATCGCATCGTCGGGCACGTCTTTCGTGATGACCGAACCTGAGCCGATATAGGCGCCGTTGCCGATTTTGACGGGGGCGACCAGCGAGGAGTTGGAGCCGACGAAGGCGCCCTTCCCGATCAGCGTCTTGTGCTTCTTGAAGCCGTCGTAGTTGCAGGTGATCGTGCCGGCGCCGATGTTGGAGCTGGCACCGATGGTCGCATCGCCAATGTAGGAGAGATGGTTGACTTTAACGCCGGCTTCCAGCGTTGCGGCCTTGGTCTCCACGAAATTGCCGATGCGCGCGCCGTCGCCGAGCGAGGTGCCTGGCCGCAGGCGTGCATAGGGTCCGATGGAGACGTTCTTGCCGAGCGAACTCTCCACAATATGCGAGAAGGAGTGGATCACCGTTCCGTCGGCGATCGACACGCCGGGGCCGATCACCACGAAGGGCTCGATCGTCACGTCCTTGCCGAACGTCGTGTCGGCGGCGAGATAGACGGTTTCCGGCGCAATCAGCGTGACGCCGGCGTCCATCGCCGCTCTCCGCAGCCGCGCCTGCATCACGCTCTCTGCTTCCGCAAGCTGCGCCTTGGTGTTGATGCCGCGCACCTCGTCTTCGCTGGTCTCGATCACCACGGCCTCCCATCCCTTGTCGCTGATAACGCCGACTGCGTCCGTCAGATAATATTCGCCCTTGGAGTTGGCATTGCCGATCTGGTCGAGGATCGCCAGCGCGCGGCGCCCATCCAGCGCCATCACGCCGGCGTTGCACAGCGTGATCTTGCGCTCTTCGGCGGTCGCATCCGCGTGCTCGCGGATCGCAACCAGGCGGTCGCCTTCGACAATGAATCGGCCGTAGCCCGTCGGATCGGCGGCACGAAAGCCGAGCGCGGCAAGTGCTGCGCCGCTCGCGAGCGGCACGCGCAGCCGTTCGAACGTTTCGGCCGAAATCAGCGGCGTGTCGCCGAACGCGATCAGAAGATCATCTGCACCGCGCGCGATCGCCTCGCGCGCCGCCAGCACCGCATGCGCGGTGCCGAGCCGCTCGGCCTGCACGAAGGTGAGCGTGTCGGGCCGGATTCGCCGCGCTTCGTCCGCAACGGCTCCGTGGTCGGGCCCGATCACCACCGCGAGCGACGTGCCGGTTCCTTTCGGCGCGGCCGCGAGCACATGGGCGAGCAGTGACTGGCCCGCCACCGGATGCAACACTTTGGGCAGGCTCGATCGCATGCGCGTGCCTTCGCCGGCGGCGAGTACGATGGTGAGGCTGGAGCGGGCGGTCATCGATCTCCCCAGTGATTCCAGTGCCGGCCGAGTCGCCTCTGATCGGAGCGAGCTGCCTTAAGCGTTGTCATAGAGGCGTTTTGCTCCCCCCGCAAACGCCGGGAATTCAAGTGCATCCCGCTTTTCCTGTTAATGTTCCATGATTGATTCGGGGAAGCTCGACGGGCTGGGCGCTTAACAAGCATGGCAAAGGATTCCGACCCATTGGCCGGCGTCTTCGAGACCAAGGAATCCGGCGGTCTTCTCGCCGGACTCCTGGCCGAGGAGAACGAGTTCGATCGCCGCATGATGTGGCGGCTCGGCTCGTGGGGCGTCGGGGCGGTCGGCGCCGTGGTGATCGCAGTCATGGCTAGTCAGGCGCAGCTCGGGTGGCGGCGCGACCAGGTCGCAGCCGCCGATCTCACGCGCCAGGCCGACCGGCTCCAGTTGCTGACAAGGGAGAGCCAGAGCGAAGCCCGCAGGCTGGCCTCCGCGATCGAGACGCTCAACACCGATCGCGACCGGCTCTATTCGCGCGTCACGGCTTTGGAGCAAGGGCTCGATTCCGTCACCGGTGCAATCGCAAAGCAGAATGCCGCGCCGGCCACGTCCCCGCAGGCATCCGCGTCAAAGCCGCAGGACGCAGCGGCATCCACCGCGCAGCCGACACCCTTGCCTTCGCCCGCCGCGCCGAACGTCGCGCCGGTCGCCTCGACGCCTGTGGCGGGCGACAAGCCGCGCGTGGACGCCGCCAAAGAGCCGGCCAGGGAACTGAACAAGGAACAGAGCAAGGATCAGGTCAAGGAACAGGCCAAGCAGCAGGCCGCTCCGTCGCCCCAGACCGCCGCGGCAGCATCGCTCGTTCCGCAATCCTCGACACTGTCTGCCGGACCGCCCATGCCGCTGGTTGCGTCCAAATCGCTGATGGCACCGCCCGATCCCGCCGCATCCAAGCTGGTCCAGCCGGAAACGGCAGACAAATCGGAGAAGGCTGACAAGGCCGACAAGACAGAGAAGACGGAAAAGACCGAGAAGCCAAAGTCCGACGCGGCGTCCCCAGCCGAGGTCGCGGCTCCGGCTGCCGAGCCCGAAGCCGCTGAGAGCGAAGCGCCGGCACCGGCTATCACCGTGCAGCAGACCCGGTTCGCAGTCGATCTCGGCAGCGCCAGCTCGATCGGTGGGCTGCGCACGCTGTGGCAGGGCCTGATCAAGTCCAACCCGGAGATTGCCAACCTCCGGCCGATCATCATGATCAAGGAGAGCAAGACCGGCGCGGGCATGCAGCTCCACCTCGGTGCCGGTCCGCTGGTGAATGCGGCCGCCGCTGCCAAGATCTGCGCCGGTTTGACTGAAAACGAACGGGCCTGCGAGACTAGCGTGTTCGACGGCCAGCGCCTGTCTATGCGCGGTGGCCAGGACCCGGTGCCGCAGGCTGCGCCGCAAGCCGATACAGCGCCGGCCACCGCCAAGCCGGAGAAGCCGCAACACCGACGGAGCTACTCTTCCAAGCGCACCAAGCGCGAGGAGCCGCCGCCACCCCCGCCGGCAGCGGCCGCACCGCCGCCCAAGCAAGAGGCGACGGCCACATCGACCATATCCTCGTTCTTCAGCAGAAACAAAAACTGAAGTTAGATCAGCCCGTTACCGCGAGACTCTGAGGCAAATTCACACGGCCTCCGCCTTGCCTGTTGCCCGCATCCACCTTCCCGACCATATTGGCCCCATGAAGAAGAAACCGTTCCGCCTCACGCCCTACCAGGTGCAGTTCCTGCTCGTGGTCGGCTTCATCACCGTCGGCTATGCGCTCTATTTGCGCTATCTCGCGATCGAGTTCTCGCAAGTCTCGCTCGCCTGCGACGCCGGCCTGCAGACCGTGATGTGCAAGGCGCGCGCGACCGCGACCGTGCTGTTCAAGAACTCGGTGTTCGGCATCGTCGCGCTGGTAATCGCGACGTTGAACCTGATGCGGCCCTCGATCGTGCTGCTGACGCTGGGCGTGATCGCCGCAGGCCTCGGCATCGTGCTCTACAACATCGTGTTGTCGGGGATCGCGATCGCGCTGCTTATTCTGGGCTTTGCGCGGCCCGCGCCCGCCACAGCGTGAACGCCAATAGCAGGTACATTGCGCAGGTCCACAGCGACTGCCAATTGTCGCGCCCCTCGTTGATCAGCACGTAGGCCGCCGATAGCGCCAAGAGGCCGGCAAAGACCGACTCCGCGATCGGACGCAAGCCGGTCTGCGGGCGGTTCAGCATCAGAAGCGCAAACGGCACCACCGCCATGGTCAGCGAGGCGAACGGAAAATCGCGGTAGCGCGGATCGAACACGAAGCCGAGCGCGGTTTCGGTTGCGATCACCGCGGTCACCGCAAGCGTCAGCCCGAGCGCCGCGGTGAGCTTCGACCATTTGCGTTCCTCGCGTGGACCAAGGATATCGAGGAAGGTCGGCAGTCCCCGTCCAGACACCAGCGCCTGCGCGCAGAAGATCGGCGACAGCACGCCGGCGGCAAGCAGCGCGCCCCATTGCAGCCAGCCGCCCCATCCGTAGCTCTCGTAGTACATCTTGTCGAAAGCGATTCCGAACAGCACGCCGGCTGACGTCGCGGAAATGCCGACGCCGAGCCATGCCGAGAAGCGCGGCGTCCAGGGCCGACGGCGCAACGTCAGGCCTGCGACTGCGAACACCAGCATGCTGACCGCCATGCCGGCGCCCATGTACCATTTCCAGTACGGGAAATTGCTGATCGGCTCGCCTGGCGGATACTTAAGCTGGCGGCGGACGGAATCGATAAACCCCCAATAGCCGCCGACGGTGCCTTCGATTTGACGCTTCCAGGGCTGGTCATAGGCCTCGATCAGGTTGACGCGAAAGCCCTGCGCCTTGGCGAGGGTCAGGATCTCCGACACAACGCGCGCCTGATTGGTGCGCGAGGGCAGCGCGCCTTCGCGCATCCGCCCCTCGCTCGGCCACCCGGTCTCGCCGATCAGGATCTCCTTGCCGGGAAAGGCGACCGCCATGCGCTGGCGGATCTGCTCGAGATGGGCGGCGGCGAACTTGGCGCGGATCGGAAAATCCTCCCAATAGGGCAGGATGTGGATCGTGACGAAGTCGACGGCGTCGTAAACCTCGCGATTCCTGAGCCAGTATTCCCAGACATCGGCATAAGTCACGGGAACGGCAACCTGAGCCTTCACCGAACGGATGATGGCCACGAGATCGGCCGTGGTCATCTCGCCGCGCAGCAGCACCTCATTGCCGACCACGAGCGAGGTGACGGTGTCGGGGAATTCCTTGCTCAGGCGGACTGCGGTCGCGACCTGGGAGAAGTTCTTGGAGCGGTTGCTGCCGAGCCAGATGCCCTGGATCACCTTCAGCCCGCCGACCTTGGTGGCGATCGCAGGCACCTGATCAAGCCCATTCTCGATCGAATAGGTGCGAACGCAGTCGGTGATGTCCTTGAGCTGTCGCAGATCCTGCTCGATCTGGTCGGCCCCGATATGGGTCGAGGGGTCGAGCGGCGTCTGGTCGCCACGGAACGGCGCGTAGGAGACGCATTGCAGCTTGGAACTGGGATCAATAGGCGCGCGCGCCAGCGTGATCGGCGTGGCCAGCCACCACCACACGGCAGCAATCGCACCCAACGATAAGAGCAAGAGCGCCAGTGGCGTACGAAGAGTAATCAGTTCCGTCCTCCGCGAAGGGTCCGTCGATTACCTGCTTGCAGGCCGTCTGCCAAGGGGGGCCGATGCCGACAAGCGGCAATTGCACCTGCCATCCCGCCCCTTTCGCCTGCGGCTCTTCGACCGGCGCATAGCATGGTGACTTTGCTGGACAAAATTCGAAATACCAGTCATGGCATTTCAACGGGACTTTTCCGCCGCATTGGAGACCCATTTGGACGGCATCACACCGCGCGTCCATGGCGTTCTCCCGCGGGCGGCCAGAGAGATCGGGGAATTTATGCGGCGACGGGTGCTTGAGTTGACGAACGCGGTCCTGCGGCATGTTGCCGTCCCCTCCCTTGTCGTTCTGCTCGGCCTGTCAAGCGCGCTCGGCCAGAGCGGAGCTCCCCAGGATCAAGGCAAGGCGGCCGCGACAACGCCAGCCGATGCCGCCAAGGACGCCAACCAGAACCAGCGCCGGACCGACGAATTCGCCGAGGCGGCCCAGGCCATCAACGGCCCGGCTGGAAACCCCGAATGCGTCTGGCTCGGCCGCCGCGTGGTGCGGCTGATGTGGCGGGATGACCTCGATACCGCCTTCCGCCATCTCGATCTCTACGACCGCTTCGGCTGCCCCGGCGGCCACATCCAGGCGGCGTTCCGCTGCCTGACCCGCTTCGGCGGCCAGATCGATCCCAAGGTCGCCGAAACCCTGGACAGCCGCGTGCACGCCTGCTGGATCAATCCGGCGGCGCAGCCGCAGCAGGCCGCGGCCGCAGCGTCCCAGCCGCCCGCGCCGACGACCGGCACTTCGCCGCAGCCGACTGCAAGCCCCGCGCCTGCCGCGAGCCCCTCGCCCGCCGCCCCGCCAAAATAGCCGCGATCACTTCACCCGCCGTTCAGGAACGATGGGCGATACCGGCGATTGGCACTGCTCGTGCTTTCACATCGTCGGTGCCCTCAAAAGGCCATGCCGCTAAACGACACGGCGTCATGACAGTTGTGAAAACGCGTGGCAGAGGTATGTTCCGTTTGCCGCGGACTCGGTCGGATCTCGGGGTCGGATCCGCTTCCCTGCCATCTCAGCCCCGATTGGTTTAGCCGCGATGCGTGCCATCGTCGCCGTTCTGTTGCTCGTGTCCGCGCTTCACGCCGGGCTGTGGGGAGTTCTGCGTGACAAGGAGCCCGCACCCGACTTCAAGGGCCTGTTGCCGAGCGTGTCCTATGCGCCGTTCGAGGGATCGGCCCATCCCGACATCGACAACATTCCAACCATCGAGAAAATCCGCGCCGATCTGAAGACGTTGTCGACGATGACGCGCGCCATCCGCCTGTACTCGTCCACGGGCGGCGTAGAGCTGGTGCCGCCGATCGCCGCGGAGTTCGGCCTCAAGGTCATGGTCGGCGCCTGGATCGACAAGAACGACGAGCGTAACCAGCGCGAGATCGAGGCTGCCATCAACCTCGCCCGCAAGAACAGCAACGTAATCGGCGTCGTCGTCGGCAACGAGGTGATCTATCGCGGCGAGCAGAAGGTCGAAGACTTGATCGACATGATCAAGAAGGTCAGGAGCGCGGTTCGCGTGCCCGTCACGACCGGCGAGATCTGGAACATCTGGCGCGACAATCCGGACCTTGCCTCCAACGTCGACTTCATCGCCGCTCACGTGCTGCCCTATTGGGAAAATTTCCGCTCGGACCAGGCGGTGGATCAGGCCGTCGACCGCTACAACCTGCTGCGTAACCTGTTCCCCGGCAAGCGCATCGTGATCGCCGAATTCGGCTGGCCGAGCGCGGGCTACAATTTGCGCAACGCCGATCCCGGTCCGTTCCAGCAGGCGCTGACGTTGCGCAACTTCGTCAGCCGCGCCGAAGCCCTCGGCATGGAATACAACATCGTCGAGGCGATCGATCAGCCCTGGAAGTTCTTCGAAGGCGGCGTAGGTCCGTATTGGGGCATCCTCAATGCCAACCGCGAGCCGAAGTTTTCGTGGACCGGCCCGGTCGAGAACCCCGACTACTGGAAGCTGATGACCATCGCACTGCTGGTCGGCATCCTGCTGTCCCTGCCGATCCTGCGGCTGGAGCAGCCCACCCCCAGGCAGGCGTTCCTGCTGTCGGCGACCGCGAACGGCGTTGGCGCCTGGGTCGCGACCGTGTTCGCTTATTGGGCCGGGCACTATTTCCTGTTCGGCTCGGCCTTCGCGCTGACGCTCGGCATGATCCTGCTCGTTCCGCTGGTTCTCATCGCGATGGCGCGGATCGAGGAGATCGCCGCGGTCGCCTTCGGCCGGCCGCCGCGCCGGCTGCTCGCCAAGGACAAGCCGGTCGAAGGCGTGCCCGAGAACTACTTCCCGAAGGTCTCGATCCACATCCCCGCCTATTACGAGCCGGTCGACATGCTCAAGCAAACGCTCGATGCACTGGCGCGGCTGAACTACCCGAACTACGAGTGTGTGGTCATCATCAACAACACGCCCGATCCCGCCTTCTGGCAGCCGATTCAGGATCATTGCCGCGCGCTCGGCGAACGTTTCAAGTTCATCAACGCCGAGAAGGTGCAGGGTTTCAAGGCCGGCGCGCTGCGCATCGCCATGGACCGCACCGCAGCGGACGCCGAGATCATCGGCATTCTCGACGCCGACTATGTCGTCGATCCCGACTGGTTGAAGGATCTCGTGCCGGCCTTCGCCGATCCGCGCGTCGGCCTCGTGCAGGCGCCGCAGGACCACCGCGACGAAGATTTGTCGATCATGCACTACATCATGAACGGCGAATATGCCGGCTTCTTCGACATCGGCATGGTCCAGCGCAATGAGTTCAATGCCGTCATCGTGCACGGCACGATGTGCCTGATCCGTCGCGCCGCGATGGACATGGCCGGCGGCTGGTCGAGCGACACCATCTGCGAAGACAGCGATCTCGGCCTTGCAATCCAGGAGCTTGGCTGGACCACACACTACACCCGCCATCGCTACGGCCAGGGCCTGTTGCCCGACACTTACGAGGCCTTCAAGAAGCAGCGCCACCGCTGGGCCTATGGCGGCTTCCAGATCGTGAAGAAACACTGGCGGCGCTTCCTGCCCGGCGCAAGCCGGCTGACACAGGACCA
This sequence comes from Bradyrhizobium sp. UFLA05-109, assembly GCF_054185165.1. Classification (NCBI taxonomy): domain Bacteria; kingdom Pseudomonadati; phylum Pseudomonadota; class Alphaproteobacteria; order Hyphomicrobiales; family Nitrobacteraceae; genus Bradyrhizobium; species Bradyrhizobium sp. UFLA05-109. Next base: position 56,031 of record NZ_JBBIAR010000012.1, read on the forward strand.
GAAGCGCGAATATGGCCTCGGCTGGCTGAACTGGCTGGGCGCGGAAAGCCTCGGCGTCGTCGTTGCCCTTCTCAACCTCGTCTGGGTACCGATCGTCGCCTTCGCCGACATTGCGATCCCCGACAAGATCCTGACGCTGCCGATCATCGCCGCCTTCGTCGTCTCGCTCGCGCACTTCCTGTCGATGTATCGCCTGCGCGTTGCGGTGAAGCCCGGCCAGATGCTGGGCGCCATGATCGCGGCAATGAGCGTGCAGTGGACGGTGTCGCGTGCGGTCGCCCAAGGTCTGATTACCGAGCATCTCGCCTTCGCCCGCACCTCCAAGGGCGGCCTGTCGCGGATGTCGATCGAGTTCCAGGCATTCTGGGAAGCTGTGATCGGCGCCCTGCTGCTGATTGGCGCCGGCGTGCTCGTCGCCTCCAACAGCTTCCGGCAGATCACCGAGATCTACATCTTCGCCGGCGTCCTGGTGCTGCAAAGCCTGCCGTTCCTGGCCGCGGTCGCGATCGCCATACTCGAGCTCAGCCGCATCAACTCCTTCCAGTTCTGGCGCGACAGCGCCGTGCGCGCCGCCGAGCTGATCGGCCTGCGCCCTGTCGCGCTGCCGAGCCCCGCCGGTTCCTCGCAGCAGGTCGCCAGCGAGGTCCGCCGCGAGGCGAACTGACCGGGCGCAGCAGTTCGGCCTGCGGTCGAGGACCCCTGGATTGGAAGTCATCCGCTCTTTGAGGTGGACGACGCTCGTCGGTGGGTCGAACATTCCGGCCTAAATCACGGAATGGGCGCGAAAATCCCCGCGCCTGCCGCGATCTTCGGCGACTGCGCCCACTATTGACCTCAGCGGCCGCTCACCCTACACAGCGCGGGCCGAAAGCATGATCCGGAAACAGCCTGCCGGTTTTCCCCGCGACGCGCGTTTACGTTGCGGCAAGACATGCTTCTCGAATGTCCGAAGGTGATGGCGACCGATCCGCGAAGCCATCAATCGGCCATGGGAGCGCGTAGCTCAGCCGGTAGAGCACGTGACTTTTAATCACGGGGTCCTGGGTTCGAGCCCCAGCGCGCTCACCACATTGAAAACAAAGAACATTTTTCGTTCCGACGGCGACGTTGTTCGCGCCAATATTTTACTCCGGTAAGCGCGAGGTAAGCAGCGCAAATAGCATTTTCGCCATGATCGCTTGCTTTCTGATCCCGCCCCATGGCCGCAGATCAGACTCCGGCAGCGACTCCCGCGTTAAGAGCCCGTCGGTGAATTGTTGGCACTGGGCTGCCGTGGTCACCGGCTACTAGGTTTGCCCCCTATAGGTAGTCAACGCCGCCAGCCGCTTCGCTGCATCGGCGATGTCCGCCTCAGAACTGATCTGTAGCTTATTCAGCAAACGGGCACGCTGCTCCGAAACCTGCTTGACTGTGCCCCCGAGCTGAACGGCGATTTCCTTGTCGGTCTTGCCGGCCGCCAAGCGTCTCAAGAATTGCTTTTCGCGAGGACTTAACGGCGTTTCGTTCATGGCCGTTGCACCTGGGCACGAGCTGCACATCGTGACGGAGCATGATCAGATAATTTCAATCCGCAGGCAACGATCCCATGTCGGCGCGCGCGGCTCAGGCCGTATCCGCAAAGTAAGGCCGCCAGCGTGAACCGGCGGGGGTGGGCCGACAGATGCCCCGGTCGCCAAGCGTACACGGCGACGACCTGACCGCCCCCCGTGACAGCTTCACGCGGTCGATTTTGTGTTTCGTCTTGCCATCATTCGTGAGTTGCCCGCACCCGACGTCGGTAGAAATACTGATCCGGCCACGGTGGAGGTGTTGTTGATTACGGTCTGTATCGGCGTCCTAGCTGTAGGCGCCACATTCGCCGTGATCATCTTTTTCGATGCTCGGGCTGAGCGCAGACGCCAACAGTAAGGCCGTTTCAGTTGGGGCCTCTTCAACACCCACGACGCGCAGTAGCTCGCCGCCGTTCTGCCCCCCTAGGAATTGACAATTTGCGGGGTGCCGACGTCGGCGCTTTCATGCCTGCATGCGCAAGCCTGCCCACGAGGTGCAAGCCCTGTGGGTCAACTCAATCATGTCGCGTGCGCGATTCATTTGTGATTGCTTATGCAATCTGTGTGATGGCGGGCGCGATCTAGGCAGTTATCCGCCGGTTGTCGCGAAGGCGAAGGGCAAAATAGCCCAGTATCGGACTTACCGCACTGCTTTATGCACTAGCGTGTTTGCTCCACCAAGAGCTGCTAAAAGGCCCGCAGCTCACGTTAAAGCCGAAGTCCGACGGGTTGCAAATTGGAGGGCACCAAGATTTGGGCGGGCGACTGCGTTGGCTACGAGTGGCGGAAACTCCCCCCTATTACGTTGATGCACCCTCAAGCGGAGATCACGCCGTCCTGCGGGTTTCGTCCAAGCATCGAGTCGTTCGAGCGCGCGGAGCGACGCCCGTCGGGGAACATGCGCTTGAACCTGTTGACGGCGCGGATTGCAAACCCGAATCCGATCGGAGTGGTATAGCGCAAGAAGGCGATCTTCTTCACATAGCCCTCGACATGCCATTTTGCGTGCGCACCCTTGCGAAAAAAGATCACGTCGCCGACGCCATAGCGTTTCGGGGGCATGCCCTCGGTCTCGAGTACGACCGATCCTTCAAGGATCATGATGGTCTCGTCGAGATCGTAGTACCAGTCGAATTTGCCTTCGGTGCACGACCAGATCATGGTCTTGGCGGTGCCACATGCGCTGGTCGACAACACGGTCGAGCGCGCTTCAGGATTGCTTTCAATGATCCAGGATGGCTCGATCGGTGACAGCTTGAGATCCACGTTGGAACGGCCCGTTTCAATAAGCGCGAGCGTCACTGGTCACCTCTAAAGATCGAACAAGGTTGCACGCTTAAAAAGCATCTCAGGGAGACAAAACTGCGGATTGCTTTGCACATCATACGTACATTCCGCAGGCAACTATGAGATGCCACGTTGCCGCACACCCGACTGAAGTAACCCTGAATTGCAAGGCAGTCCCTCTGCACAGCCCCGCGGTGCAGTGTAACAGTCACCGCTTCCATTTCCGCAGCGGGAGTTTTTTGCATGCCTCGCTCGTCATCCATCACGCCGCGAGATTTAGATCACGATACCTACGTCGTGCTGGACGCCTCCGGGTCTTGGGCAGGGCGCGGCTGGTACGACGATGAGGATAATTACGAAACATTGATCTGCGACCTCTTGGAGGGCCGGTATAGCCCTCCGCTGCGGATCGTCTGTTTCAACACCACCGAGGGATGGTCGCGCGTTGTAACTAGAGACATCGCTGCTGATCTGCAGCGGCTCTCGGAAAAAGGGCAAGCTGCTCCGTGCTTTTTGCAATGGTTTTTGGAGATGGATACTCCCGCAGAGAAGAAAGACCAAAGAGCCGCTCGCCGCTTAAAACGGCCCGGCGGCTAGGAGAAGCAGAGCCGGAGGCAGCGCGCGGAGCGCCAATGGCCCTAGCCCTTCCCCCTTCGGCTGGGGCCTGCGGCCGTCGAGCATCTGAGCCGCTCCACCAGCGCTTCTACGTGTTGCGCGTGAATCAAGGCGCTACTCCGTTTCTACACACCGAAGGTTAGCGGCGACGAGTTCGGCGCCGGCATCAAATAATGCCGTGCGGATGTGCGGCTGATCAAAGCTGACATTCACGGATAAAGCCGGCCCCGGCCCTGGCGATTAGGGGGCTGAGTGGGGCCGGGGCCTTTGGAGGTGCTTGGCCTTGGACCAGCCAAACAACGCATCTTAGCCGACGCGGGGTCGCCTATCTGTTCGCTTACGTACACTTGCGGTGCCAGGTGACGCGGCTTTCAGCCGCACACCTTTGTCCCGCTAACAACGCCGGAATAGCAGGCGTCCCCAACCGCCGCTTGGGGCCACAAGCCGGATGGGAACGCATGCAGCAGAATTGGGGATGAATACTACCGCAGGTCACGAGTTGACTGCACCGAGGCTCGTGACCAGGACATCCTTTATCTTCGTACTCCAACGCGATTGACGCCGCCATTCCAATTGCCTGGACCCGCCGTAGCACCCCGGACCGCAGCGCGCGCCACCGGACGAGGCCGAAGCACGACACCGGCCCTAGCGACACAACCTGCCGGATAGCCGACATACGTGCAGTAAATAACCGCCTCGGCGGGTGCCGGCATAAGAGTGGCTCCCGCAATCCCCAACAGGATGCTGGCGGCAATTCCCGTAACGGTCACTGATTTGGTCGAAAGACCGTTTCGCTGATGCATGGTGCTCCTCCTCTTCGCATTTGCGATCGTGACTGGAGCCGCCCAAAAGTGCGGCTCAAGATAGCCTGAGGGCCACGAGTCGTTTGGCCTTGACGTAGATCAACGGGCGGTCGGCGTGAAAAAGCGAACTCGGTGTTATCCGTTGGGCATCGAAGCCGTGCAGGACGGGCGCATCCACATCGAGAAGATCAACGCCCCGTTCCTCTACACGCTGAAAGCCAGCGGCCCGGAGTTCGGCGCAGGGATCAAGATGGAGGTCGAGCGCTGGCTCGAGCTGCACGAGAGCGGGACCTACGTTCGGCCCTTGAAGGCAGAGGCCACCAACTAAGGCAGCCTTACTCGTCTTTGGAGTCCTCGGAGCGCTTGAGAAGTTCCAGGGAGCGCCTGATTTGTTCCTTTGAGTGCTCCACCAGTTGGCGCGTGTAATCGTTTCCCCGAGACAGCCGTTGCTTGCGCGTATCGGCATCATGCGGGCGTTGAACCGAAAGAATTAACCCCGGATCGCACCGCAGCCCCCACACGATCAGTTGTAAAAGCGTGAACGGAATGCCCCTAATCGCGCCCAAACCTCGGCCCCAGGTTTAACGGCGGGCGAGTAACCTCAGAGACAAACGCCCTACGGGGCGATCGAGCGCGACGGAGAACAGGTTATGGGGGCGATCATTGCAGGCACTGCGGCGGTAGCCGTTACCGCAGCTTGGCTTCGGTTCGTCGGGTGCATCGAAAAGGCCGCCAAGGAAGCCGATCGGCGCTAAGGCACGGCGTTGGTCATGCTGCCTGCCACCGGCTAGCGTAGGTTCTCACATCCTGCAGCCGTCACACATGGAGTGGCCGGACCTCTTGCGGCCAGCCACAAGCGATTGCGAGCTTGCCGGCCCAAAACTTCGCCGACTCTTGCTCGGAGACATCAACGACCGTGAAGCCACCGAGATACTCCGGGGCGTTGGAATACCGACCTTCGCTAAACTGCAGTTCGCCGCTGATGTTATCAGCACTGAAAGCCTTGCTCAGATCTTCATCTACTCCCGCGGCGAAGATGAGCACGCCCGCTTCCTTCATCTCGGCTACGACTGCCCTAGCCAACGGTCCGCGAGACCGAAACCACTCTTCGGAGTGATCACCGACCCATTGCTGGTTGAAGTAGATAATGTAGTGCGTCATGTAACCTTCCTATTATCTGCGGCTAGGAGAACATACTACCTCAGATCATCGGTGTTTGGCGTATTCCGCTTCTGGCCCCTTGGCGACGTCGCACTTGCCCGAAATGCCTGCTTCGCACCAAGAGCGGACACACCTTCGATAATCGGACGCTATCGAGACGATGCGGGGATCGAAGCCAGCGCTATTGCATCAAAAGCGAGGTCCGGCCGAGACTTGCCTCCAATGTCGGACCTCGCAGCCGCTAATCCCGCCGACGGGGGCGAAAAGATCGTCTCGCTCTTAGCATGCTGCAGGAGGTCACGCGCCCACCAGTCAGCCCCGGTAGGTTGCTACCAAAGCCCCTCGGACACGGTATCGACCAGCCGGGTGCTCGTATCCTGGCCGATCGGCGCGTCCAGGGACCATGGCGAATCCGCCCTGCCGTATGCCTTCGTCGGATTCTGCTTGAAGTACTCAGAGACGAACTCGTTGATGCGTTTCGGCGTCTTCGTGATGCCAAACGGCTTGCGATTGAAGACTCGGCGCCGATGGGCCAAGAAAACCATGCTCACGATTTCGTCTTTTGCTTCATCAGCAATGTGTCTGGGAATGAGCGAGCGAACCCATTCATATTGCTTGCAGCCGTTCTTAGCTTTTGTTCGCCGGCCCATCCGCTCCCTTGCCCCAGCTGCCCAGTCTCTGCAAATCGCGTCAAACTCCGGATCTCGTGCACGGGTCCGATACAATGCATTCATATCGCCGACTATCTTTCTGATCCGAACGTATGTGGCGCGCCGTTTCATAGCTTCGATCGCCTTGGCCCTCATTTCGGGCTTCAGGAGCGGACCAACTCGTTTCTGACGTTCGATCTCGCACAGTTTGCATTGACGCCCCATCGTCCATTTCGAACCGAAGGGTTTTGCGCGGGTGGCCGCGCCGCTAGCGAACCCATAGCGCCACGAGAGCGCACGCAAAGCCGATCGCTAGGATGCCAGCAGCCGTCGCCGTGACCAGATCGATTGACCAGGGGTGTGCTTTTCCGCCGATCAAGTCGAGGTGTCTGGAGTGGCTCTCATCCCTGAATGTCTGAAGGCGCATGACACGCACTCCTTTGTGCGCACGGAGGATGATTCAATCGGCGACAGCTCAGACAGTTCCCTGAAATGCGCTTTTCCATAACCACGACGCGCAGTGGCTCACCACCGTGGCGCCGACGTCCGGCCCGACTTCAATTGGAATAAGCCTGCGGTCCCGGCTATGGGGTACCGATGAGCTTCGACCTAAAAGAGCGGTCTCGACAACGGGGGGCCGACGAGACCGTTGAGCATCACCATTCCACCGGGAAATAACCCGGAGCCCAATCCTGCCGGGTCTACGAACAGGCGCATTCACCTATGTAAACGCTTCCGCGTGTCGGAAGCCCCCGTAGGTTAATGCGAGCGCTTCCCAAAGATGACAACTTAGGAGCCACGTTCACTACCAAGAGTTCTAAGAACTGGAACAGGTTTCGTGGACGGACCATCATAAAACGACGCCGGTTCAAGCAGGCAAAGCCGCTGGGCGAGCGGCTGATAAGAGCGGCGCAGCTAGCGCGAGAGAAAGCAGACCAAATGCCACCCGGAGCCGAACGCGACGACCTCTCGCGAAAGGCTCAGAAAGCTGACGTTACCGCTGACATCGATGGATGGTTGAATTCGCCGGGTCTGAAGCCTCCGACATAGCGCAGCGGTCCTGAGTTAGGTGCCGGGATCAAGACGGCTATCGGGCGCGGCTGGCTCGAGCAGATCTGTGATGCTGGGCACATCGGAGTTTGCGCTCCGGCCACCCGTGTCTTGACACCGCAAAGCGCGGGACAGAAGCCCGGCGCCCTTGACCAGTATGACCTTGGTCACCGCACGGATAAACTGTGCGGTCTAAACCTCCGACATCAGTTGAACGGGGACCATCCCCTCACGAAGCGAGGAGAATGAACATGACGAAGATTGCGCGAACCGAAACTCCCGAACTGTCGATCGGGGAGCTCGACCAGGTCGCCGGCGGAATGTCCGTACCCACAAATGAAGCGCAGATCATTGCGGGGATCAGGGCTAAAAACTTTGCCCCCGGCAGCATCTTTACTGGAAACAGTTCCTTTGGGGACACAATAGACAACAACAACAACCTTCCGTGAGAATCAAAGAGGCCGCCAACTGAGGCGGCCTCTTCCATTTCGTCAGCGCCCTAGCATGCGAGCGTGTGTCCACAACCATTGCCGGTTGCGCCTCCTTTGCGATCGACGCCGGCGCTTCATGGCCTGCTTCCGTAGAGGCGCTTCCGGAGATCGCGGGCACGATCCGCGATAATCATCATGACGCGATGCAGGTCCACCAGGGCCGTCCACAATGCGCGAGATGGGCGTTCGTGCGTCTTGGTCTATTGCGCTCACTACCGGTACAGCCATAACGTTGCCCTCAGCGCTGATTGCTGATGGCGTGAGGTTATCCGATATTGAACCTCGGTTTGTCTGCAAGGCTTGTGGCCTGCGCGGCGCCGACGTGCGACCGCGGCACCGAAGCCCCGCGCAACGCAAGGAGGAGAGGATGACTGACGATCAAGTCAATCGGATTGTCGAGCACCTTTGTCAGCACTTACACGTGACTGTCCGGTTGAAGGGCACACAGCCAGTGATCCATCCGCCAAACCTCAAGGATCTTGGATTCGATCCTGCGTCTGTGAGAGCCGTTTTGCTGACCGGCTTACATTGGGCGGGCGTCACAGTCGTCGACAGCATCGAGACCCGTGAAGAGCCGCCCTGGTCCTGACGAAAAACCCCCGCAGCAAATCCGACCGTGACCCAGCGCCGTCACTCGGATGAATCCTGGTTAGCGGACTAGGTCGTCCGCGGCTGGTCCTGTTGCCTGTCAACTGCGATCGACAGGTCGTGATTAACCTCGTCCAGTGCTCGCGGTTCGCGCCAAAGCAGAACGGCGAGCACGATCATCCCCGGCGTCCATGCCAGCATTGCCCCAAAACACATCGCTTGTAAGGTCGACATGATGAACCACGGGCTGTCCCCGCCCCTTGTGCCGAATTGGTTAAGTAACTCTGGCTCGTATTTGTTCCAATCAAGGCACAATCGAGACGGAGCCATGTCGCGGCACGGCACTTTGTGTGGAAAATTTCGGAACGGTGTGGAAAAGCTTCGCCGCTACTTAAGCCAGCTACCGCCCACACCGCCGGTCACCGCCCGGTCAAGATCACCTCGGGCGAGATGCGCGCGACGGCCGTTCGCCGGCGGCTTATCTTGCCACGCCTCTCGCGGGTGACCTGGCTTCGTCTCTCGTGAGTGCGGCTAGCCGATCCAATTGAGTAGCCAAACCCGTTAAGCTCCTCGCGATATTTTGCATCAGGAAAGCGCGGTCTTTGGAAATATTGGTGGCCCGCGAAAGGGCTTTGAAGTGGCTTGCGAGCTCCAGGCATTCCGTAGCAGTCATGATGTCAACTCCGACGCGGCTGGGACTTCCGGATTCAGCTTGCGCACGAAAGGTTCGGACGCTTGACGGCAGCGCCCCACCCGCTCGAGATAAGGCGGGAGCCGCTGCTCTATCCCGGGAGGGAACCAACAAAATCCCGGAGAACCAATTATTTGCACGAACTGTGCCAAATTCTTATGACACCGCTGAAGGAACAGTACGGAACCACTCTGCTTGATCGATGGCCGACGATCCGCAAGGCTTGCGGCAGTCGGGTGGGCCGAGAAACGCTGACTCGAGCTGCAGGAGAGCGGAACTTACGTGCGGCTTACCAGGGCGGCAGAATGAAGGGGTGCCGTCCTAATTCGGACACCCGAATTGAATTCGGACACCTCGGAAAATCCGAGTTACGCCGGTTGCTCCATCGCATATGGCGCGGCCCTAATGCATGTTGCCGCGCTGGGCCAGCGCAAGCCTTGGTTGGCCTGTCAACCTGGCCTCAGCTCCCCTAAGCCCCCCGGAGTTGAGGCCAAATTTTTGGAGGCTTCCGCAAGCGAGCGCGCGAAGCTTTGCTCACACAAAACTGTTGGACACGTTGAACTATCTTATTTGCTCGCTCGAATAGATTTTTTCATTCCTACGGGAGGCCCCATGACTGACGAGAGGTTCGCCCGTCTGCGTGCCCACGATAAGAACATCAGCCGATATCGACGCCTGCTTGGAACCAATCTGTCAGATCTGGAGCGCCAATTTTTGGAACAGCGCCTTCGCGAGGAAAAGTCGGCGGTCGAGAGCCTGACCCATCCTGCTTTCCACCACCTCACGGATTGAACGACACGATCCCGTTCGCCGCTAGCCGTCGGTCGAGCGCGGCCGGCTCGACGCACGAGAGTGAAACCTACATCCGGCCCTTGAAGACTGACGCCGCGCAACTGACCCTATCGAAGGAAGCCCGCCATTCGCGACGGGCTCAAGGCTAAGGGAGAGTAAGACGCCATGAAGGCGCATCCAAAGCGTACGGCGATTCCCAATGATGCGCTGTATCGCAATTCACACTGTGGACAAGAAAGCATCCCTGGCGTTGAAGAATGAGCAAGGGCTGGGGACGGCCCTTGATTTGGCAGGCGCGATCGTACCCAGCGATACATCTCTTCGCTGTTTTTGCGCATCTTGCGCTGCGCTCCGCGCTCGACCAGTTGGACCGAAGTCCGATTAATGAATCGGCAACGCTGTTGTCATAAAATGAAATCAACTCGCTGCTGGAGACTCGACAATGACCGAGTACGTCATCAGGGAAGTTGGCTCTCGTCAGTGGCTCGTGTTTGCCGATCGACGATGCATCGCTTTTTGTGCCGATGAAAACGAGGCGGTGAAAGCGATGAACGGACACAGTGCGCGCAATCGCCTCGCGCGTGATGAGATAACGGCTCAGCCGCTCCAGGAAGCTATCGCCCCTCAGTCGGGGTCAATTTTCCAGACCCACGAGGCGCAGTAACCCGCTGCCGCTCCCGACCGCACACCGCCCGATCAAGATCACATTGGGCGCGACGAGCGAAGTATATTGCCACGCTCCCGAAGTGGCCGCATGACGGGCCAGAACGGAAAGCGGCTATGGAGGCGCCGATCTCCTGGTGGCTCAGCGAGGTGGCGCCACGATGTTCGCCCGTATCGGCATCATGCGTGTCTTGAACCGCGGCAAGCCGCCCCTAAATCTCCAGCAGAGAGACAGGCCGGCAAAGAAGTACAGGCTGTCAGATGAACAGAGTGATCGGCCGCAGGACCATCTACGCCGTGCTTGTCGTCGTCGTGCTGCTGATCATCTGGCAGATTCTTGCATCGTTTTGACTGGCCAACCGGTTCATGCTGGGACGACTCTTCGCACCCCAACCCTCATGTATCACGACAGGAAATATGATCATGCGCACAATGCTAGTCATATTCGCCTTGCTCGCAGCCGGGACCGCTGCAGTCGCCGGCCCCGCTCCCCCCGTTTCATATGATTATCCCTGGTGCGTCTATGGCGGGGAGCTCGGCTTTTCCGGCGACTGCTCCTATCAGACGAGAGAGCAATGTCTGGCGTCCGCGTCCGGCCGGTCGAACGTGATATGTAAAGAGAACCGGCGCCTTCTGTTCCAGCAGCAGGCCGTACCGCAGCCGGATGTGCCACAGCCTCGGGCGTACCGTCGGCATTGAAAAATGGATGCTCCCAGTCGGCGCATCGTCAAGCGTAGCCGCAGGCGAGAAACGGCTGGCCGAGGACTTCGCAGCCTCAACCGGCGGCCGGGAGCCGTCAGCCGTTGACGGTGCGTTTGCGGTGCGATCGGCGGCGGCGCTTCATGCTCCCTGCCCGCGCCGCTGGCGGTCCTTTGACGCGTCGGATGTGCCGCCTCTCCCCGTGCAGCACGACTTAACGCTCTGCCTCGCAGCTTCAATAAAGGATAGGAGACTTCGATGATCACTGCCCGATGCAGTTGCGGTGCCGTGACGCTGTCGCTTCCGGGACCATCCGCAGTCGTCATCGCCTGTCATTGCATCGATTGCCAGCGGCGAACCGGCGCGCCGTTCGGGGTCGGAGCGTTCTATCTCGCCGAGGCCGTCACCGTTTCAGGAGTGCCGAAAGAGTTCACTCGTGCTGCCGCAAGTGGCGGGAAGGTCCGGAGCTATTTTTGCGGGGGCTGCGGCTCAACGGTTTACTGGAAGGCCAGCAATCTGCCTGCGTTCATCGGCGTTGCCGTCGGCACGATCGCGGATACGAGTTACCCGGCTCCGGTCAGGTCAGTGTTCGAGCAATCGAAACATGCCTGGGTCGAAATCGGCGGTGCTGGCACCGAGCACTTCCAGCAGAGCAGCGTACACAAGAGCGTGGGCACATCTGACTGATATGGCCACATCGTCCGACGTGGCATCCATTTGGCGCGAGACAGGAAAAGGAATGCTCGTTCAAGAGGACATTGGCCGATCGCCAGGAGGCGTAAGTTTGCTGCGATGCAATCCTGCAGGGTCTACCGCTTTTTCCCGATGGCTGAACTTGAGCCATCATGCTAGGTTCCCCGCACATCATTCCTCCTAGGTCTGATGTGGTGAGCGGTAGCCTTCGGACTGTCGTTCGCTAATACTTAGCCGTTTGCGGCCCCGCCTCCGGACCTTTGTTTCAAGTCCGTAGGGCGATGTTTTTTTGATGCATTTCCCTCCGTTCTTCCCACAGACTCGGAGGCGGGTCCTTTTTCACGTCGATGTCTTGGCGTTGCCAGCCCGCCAGCTTGGGCGGGCGAGAACGTCGAGGGCTGAGATCAGTCTTGGCGCGCTGAGAGCCTTGCCTCAACCCGCGCCTGCCTGATCGGTCCTGATCCACGCCATCGCCAATTCCCATGCTACCGACAGCACGATCGGCCCAATGAAAAGGCCGACGATGCCGTGTGCGAGCGTGCCGCCGATCACACCGACGAAGATCACGATGGTCGGCGTGTTGAGCCCGCGCCCCATCACCAGCGGCTTCAACATGGTGTCGATGAATCCGACGAGGACAAGGAACACGGTCAGCAGCAGCGCCGTGGTGACGTCCTTTGCGGTCCAGATCCAGACGATCACGGGCAGGAGCACGAGGAAGGCGCCGATCTGCACGATCGACAGCAGCAGCACGATGAACGCGAGCAGCCCGGCGCTCGGCACGCTCGCGAGCTTGAAGCCGACACCAGCGAGCAGCGCCTGAACGATCGCAACGCCGATCACCCCTTGCGACACGGCGCGGATGGTCGCGCCCGCGAGCTCCAGGAAATGCTCGCTCTGCTCGGGCACGATGCGAAACAGGAAGCCGCGACCGGCGGCGACGAGCCGCGGCCCGTGGGGAAACAGGAAGCCGGCGACGAAGACCGAGACGAGAAACTGCAGCGTCCCGACGCTGGCATCGCCGGCGAGCGACAGCAGCGGCCCTGCCAGTGGCTGGAGATACGGCGCCACCTCGCGCAGCACGGCGCGGATGTTGTTGTAGGCCTGCTCCCAGAGCTCGTAGAGCTGCGGGCCGATGATTGGCCAGGATTTGATCTGCTCCGGCGCCGACTGAAGTGCGAGGTCGCCGGTGCCGAGCTGGCGCGCAAGTTCCCTCGCTCCCTCGACCGCACTCAACCCCAACCAGGTCGCGGGCCCGATGACGATGCCGAGCGTCATCAGGGTGAGGATCACCGCGGCCGTCCTGGGACGGCCGCCAAGCAGCTTGGCGAGCCAGCTGAAGGCCGGATAGAACGCGACCGCCAGCACGGCGCTCCAGGTCAGGATCGGCACGAAGGGCCGTATGATGACGAACGTCCAGATGATCAGGAGCGCGAGCAGGCCGAGCCGGATCAGAAGCTGAACAATGTCCTCTCCCGTCAGGAACTGGCGGAGGGTTTTCACGGGCGCAGCTTTCCTTGCGACATCAACGCGGCTTCCGGTGCCATCGACCGCCGCGATTGGCGCGCGGGGCAGGCCCCGCGTTATTGCCAGCCACGGATCGGGCGTCAAGACGACCTGTCAGGCGCCCCGCCTGCGAATTGCCGCTTCTAGTGGTTCGGTTGGGGCACGTTGCGGCCGATCACTCCGGCTGGACGTGCCCTTTGCTGAGCCAGTCCGGCAGCGCGGCTTGTTTGGGCTCAGGGCTGAAATCCGGCCGTCGTTCACCGGAAGCCGTGGTCCCGTCGACCTCGTCCGTCGGACCCGTGCCCCAAAGCCGAACACGATCGCGACCGACGATGGCCTCGAACAGCAACACGCCGACCCCCTTGATGCATTCGAGCAGAATGATCATCCAGATTAGCGGCGGAATCAGCTTGCTGAGGGTCAGCTGGCCGATGGGCGTGTCGAGGACTGCGGAGCTTGGTCCGAAGGCGTGGAAGACGGCCAGTATGATAAGCAGCGTCATCGCTGCCTTTGCTGCCTTCCTGCCCCGCTCCAGAACCGAATATTGTGTCATGGATCTCCCCACCGAGCATGGGACGCGGGCGCACCGGAAATGGTTCAACCGCTCGGACCGCAAGTCAGCAACGCGGATTTGCCTAACCGCCGTTAACCGGATTTGCGCCGATCGATTTACGCGGGCGCAAGCGCTCAAAACCTACACTGCGCCTGTCACCTCAAACACGTTGCTTTGCCATGGCCAATACCGTCTGGACGATCGAAGAATTCTCCTGCCCGAGCTGCAGCATGAACTACACCGCGACGAGGGAAGAGCACGAGACCAGGCACGCCGGCAGTTTCAAGTGCAGCGTCTGCAACGCAGTGGTCCACACCTGGTCCGGAAATCATCATTACTTCGGCTGGGAGGCCATCAAGGCGAAACCGCCGGTGTTCGGCCGGCGGTGGGCCGGCGTGCGCTGGTAGGCATACCCGGTAGACGCGTCTTCGCCGGACTTGGGTTCTCACTCAGCCGATCCGGGAACCTTGCGGGGTCGAGCGGCTTGTCAGGTTGCAATGAGCACCATGGCAAACCTACTCGCGCGCAAGCAGGAGCTGTTAGAGCGACTCCAGGGCGCCCCCGGCCCGCATGAGCGCGATCAAATCGAACGCCTCATCGAGCAGGTCGATACCGCGCTCAATCTGCTCGAGGACAGCGGCCAGGACCACAGCGACCAAGACCGCAGCGACGGGCCCTGATGGTCCTCTGCCGCGTTGCGGATCTGTTCCCGCGGAACGAAATCCCCACGCGACCCGTTGAGAGGACGGGCTGACCTTAGAAGCCTAGCAAGGGGCCACGTCGATGCCGATCGATCCTGACCGACGCAAGCGCCACAGCGAATTCTCGATGGACGATTTCTTCCTGTTCGTCCTGTCGAGCAGCTTGTGCCTGCTGGTCGTCGCAATCAGCCTCCTGATCCGGATGCCGCCCGGCTCGTGACGGTAGCGCCAATTCGTGCGGCGCCGTTTGCACTCCGTTCACCCCTAAGCCGTTAGATCGGGGGCCGTTTGCCCCTCCGCCGTAGGCTGCCATGCCGGATCTCAACGCCGTCCTCGCCAAGCTCAACGACCGTCTGCTCAGGCTCGAGGGCGAGCTGTTCGTGCTGCGCTCGCTGGCGCGGGCAACGCTGACGGCTGGTGACGATCACGCGGCGCGCATGCGAAAGCTGGTCGAAGCGGCCAAAATCGCGCTCGATGACGAGGCGCTGCGGCCACTCGACAAGCCGACACGGAAATATGTCGAGGCGGCGAGCGCGATGGTCGATGAGCTTCTGGTCGAACCGACCAAGGCACGGCCGCTGTTCACGGTCATCGACGGTGGCAAGGCCGACTAAGCGGTCCTTCGGTCAGGCCACGGCGGGATTAAGCGCCTTCAGCCGGCTCAGGCCGGCCTCTATGATCGCGATCTCCTCATCGACTTGGCCAATGGGCAGGCTGAAATCGTAGCCGGAGCGGCTCTTCAGATCGATCGCCAACCGCTGGCGGTGCATCATCAGTGTGTCGAGGCCACGGCGGTTCTTCAGCCTGACATAGGTGTCGACGATCTGCTCAATCGCGCTCGGCATCCGGTGATTCCAGGAAGGAATAGGCCGCGCCGGATTTGCATACCGGCGGGCCAACTCTTGTGTCGCGGTACGCAATACAAATCCGCGACAGATTCGTCGATACGCCAGGCCGGTTGAGAACCCGTTACGACCCTGCTGGTCCGGCGCTCTTTTGCGCGACGTCGCGCTCAGGACGGTCGCCGCAGTGCGCGACATAGCGATGACGCGGACATGAAAAGGCCGCTGGCAATATCGC
Source organism: Bradyrhizobium sp. UFLA05-109 (assembly GCF_054185165.1). Classification (NCBI taxonomy): domain Bacteria; kingdom Pseudomonadati; phylum Pseudomonadota; class Alphaproteobacteria; order Hyphomicrobiales; family Nitrobacteraceae; genus Bradyrhizobium; species Bradyrhizobium sp. UFLA05-109. The sequence goes on from NZ_JBBIAR010000012.1 coordinate 71,604, forward strand.
CAGCGGCCGGCCGGGTTCGAAAACGGATGCGGGATGAAATGTCTGCCAGCCCCGGGGAAGGCAATCCTAAGAGCAGGCTGGCCGGTCGTTCTGCCCGAAACCGAACACAGGAACCTGGAAATCCCCGGATCATTGCACCTCGACGCAGAAATAAGTCCGCGGCAGCTTGCGATAGGCTGAATACCGATAATAGGGCCGGTACGCGTAACCACGCCGGAGCGCCGGCGGCTCCTCGCCGTAATAGGCGCCGTGATAGAAATTATAGACCGGCCCGAGATCGCAGCGATATTCGCTCCACGCCGGTCCGATGCGGGGCGCCACGCCCGTCTCCGGCGGGATTGCCGGCCAAAGCTCGCCCGCCCCCACAGGCGGCGCGAGCGCGGCAGCAGCGACAACGACGATAATGCATGCATTTCGCATTCAGCAACTCCAAGAGGGCCTTGAAGAGGGCCTTGCGCATGGAAGCACGCGCGCAGCCGGCGGCGCAACGGCGGAGATGCCGGGACGTGGCGACCTCGGACGCGAGCGCGACCAAAGCGCGACGAGGTCACTTTTCCTGAGCGTGCATCAGGAACGAACCGACCAGGCCAATCAGACCCAAGGCCAGCAGCACATATTGAAGCACGGCCAGTTCCTGGCTCGGCGCCTCGGTCGCGCTGGTGATTTCATAGATGAGCACGGCTGACGCAATTCCGCTCATCAGCATCACTCTCGGCCATTTCGACACGGCGATCCCCCATTCGCGTTGCACGCCCGTTGGACGCGATGACCCGACAGCCGGTTCGACAGGCTTGCGTCCCGCGCATTGTTGATAACCGGCGCAAAGGGCTCGCGGGGGGTGACAGGGCCTTATGGCGTGTTATCCGGGGGTGACGAAAGCTCGAGACGGAACCGAGACCCCATGCGCATCACCTTGATCGGCTCCCGCCATTTTGGCGTGATCACCCTGAACATGCTTCGGGAGCACAGCGTGGACATCGCGCGGGTCGTGGTCGCCGATGGCGAGGACCGCCTCGCCACGACCGCCCGCTCGGCGGGCATCGAGGTGGTGGTCCAGGCCAATCCGAAGCTGGTGGCCGCCTCCGAGATTGCGCCCAACACCGACCTGATCATCACCGCACACAGCCATGCCCGCGTCTCCAAGGAGGCGCTCGCCGTCTCGAGGCTTGGCGGCATCGGCTACCACCCGTCCCTGCTGCCGCGTCACCGCGGCAAGGCCGCCGTGGAGTGGACCATCAAGGAGGGCGACGCGATCGCCGGCGGCACGATCTACCACCTCGCCGACCGCATGGACGCCGGCGCGGTCGCCGCCCAGGACTGGTGCTTCGTCAAGAAGGGCGAGACGGCGCGCGATCTTTGGGAGCGCGCGCTGGCCCCGCTCGGCCTGAAGCTGCTTGCGGAAGTCATCGACTACATAAAGGTCCACAAGACGCTGCCGGCAAAGCCGCAAGACGAACAGTTCGCGACCGCCGCGCCGAGCCTGTCCTAAACGCGTCCCGAAGATTCATCCTTAACGTTGCGGATTCGGCCAATCCCGTGCCAAAACGGGCCGAAAATGGGCAAATAAACCATTGTTTCCACAGGAACAATTTTCACTTTGGCGATGCAGCAAATTTCTGTCACATTTCCCCCGAATAAGCGTCAGCATCTCAGACATAGGCAGGACAGAAATTCATGCGTTTTGATCGCATTGCGTTGATTCTTACGGCCGCGATTGCCACCGGTTCGCTCGCAGCGCCCGCGTTCGCCCAAAATCCCTATGACGGCAACTGGCAAGTCACCATCGTGACCAAGAGCGGCTCGTGCGAGCCGACCGCGAGCTCCATGCTGACGGTTTCCGACGGCCGCATCACGGCACCGGGAGCTAACGTTTCCGGCACCATCGGCCGCGAGGGTCTTGTGAAAGTTTCGATCAATGGTGCATATGCCAACGGTCAACTCAGCGGCAACGCCGGATCGGGAAAGTGGAATGGAGCATCAGCAGGCATACCGTGCAGCGGGCGGTGGGAAGCATCGCGCCACTAAACCAACCGAGGCTCGGGTTATGAACCGGCGGCTGCTCGTTGCGGCCGCCGTTTTGTTTGCGGCCGCAATCGCAAATTCGGAAAGCAAGGCACAGTCCGGCCCGTTCGCTGCCCTCGCCGGCACCTGGAGTGGCGGCGGCACCGTCATGCTCGACGACGGATCGACCGAACGCATCCGTTGCCGCGCCAAATACGCGCCCGCAGGTCCCGCAATGGAAATGTCGCTGACCTGCGCCAGCGACGCCTACAAGTTCAACCTCTCCGCCAATGTCCGCGCCGAAGGTAGTGCCATCACCGGCAGTTGGAGCGAGTCCAGCCGCAATATCAGCGGCGTGATTTCGGGCCGCGGCGGCGGCGCAAGCTTCGAGGTCGTCGCCCAGACTGCCGGCTTCAACGCCAGCATCGCCCTGCACACGAGCGGCACCAAGCAGACGGTCACGATGCGGGCCGACAGCCAGTTCCGCGGCGCCAACATCGCGCTCTCGCGCTAGCTTCGATCTGTTTTCGACAAGCGATCCGGCCATCCCGCCGGATCGTTTTTTTATGCCTTCGCCCTGCATCGCTGCATCCGCAGATTTGGCCGTTGCAAACTCACGCCTGGTCGCCGATACCGGCCTGCCCTCTCACGTCCCTCTCCTGCGCCGATGAGCATCACCCCGTCCAAACCGATGGCCGCGCTGTGGATGGCCGGCTGGCTGTCGCTGACGCTGGTCATGGCGGTCGCCGGCCGCGAAGCGGCGCGGAAGATGAACGTCTTCCAATTGATGGAAGTGCGCTCGCTGATCGGTTTCGTCCTGCTCTATCCGATCATCTACCGCGCCGGCGGCTTTGCGACGCTCAGGACCGTTCGCCTGCCTCAGCACATCGTGCGCAACCTGATCCACTACGTCTCGCAGCTCGGCTGGTTCTTCGCCCTGACGGTGATCCCCATCGGCCAGGTAGTGGCGATCGAGTTCACCATGCCGATCTGGACCGCGATCCTGGCGGCAAGCTTCCTGTCCGAGCGCATGACGCCGTGGAAGATTGCCGCAATCGTGCTCGGGCTCGTCGGCGTGATCATCATCGTCCGGCCCGCCACGGGAGAGATCAATCCCGGCCAGCTGATCGCGCTCGGCGCCGCCATGGGTTTTGGCGTGTCGATGGTGCTGGTGAAGTCGCTGGCGCGCACCGAGAGCGCGCTGGCGATCCTGTTCTGGATGATCGTCGTCCAGGCGGTCGCGGGCTTCTTGCCGGCGCTCTATGTCTGGGCCTGGCCACCGACTTATCTCTGGGGCTGGGTGATGGTTGTCGCCATCTGCGGCACATTCGCGCATTACTGCCTCGCCAGCGCGATGCGCTATGCCGACGCCACCATCGTCGTGCCAATGGACTTCCTGCGAGTTCCACTGACCGCGACCGCCGGCTGGCTGCTTTATTCGGAACGGCTCGACGCCTGGACGGTTTTTGGCGCCGTGCTGATCTTGCTCGGCAATCTGCTGAACTTGAAACCGGCCGCGCCGGTTCCCGCCCGCGCGCGGTGAACCAATCCGGCGTCGCCTGCGACCAACCGAAGTAGCAAAGCGTGATCTGGATCACGCTGAAGGGGCGACCTTTCGGGGGACATACTCGGCTATCGGCAAGGATTGGGCGCTGTGGGTGCTGACGCACGGCGTTTTCGTGTAAGTTCGTGCCCATTCGTTGCCGCTTCGAATTCGATTCTGTTGGGGGATTTCAGATGCGCTACGTCACCATCCTTCTTTCCCTGATCTGCATGGCGTTGTCCGTCAGCGCCGCGAAGGCCGACCGTCGTGTCGCCTTCGTGGTCGGCAACGGCGCCTACAAGAACGTCGCGCAGTTGCCCAATCCGCCGATCGACGCCAAGGCGATGGCGGCGACGCTGCGCAATGTCGGCTTCGAAGTGATCGAAGGGTCCAACCTCAGCCGCGACCAGATGACGGAAAAGCTGCTAGACTTCGGCCGCAAGGCGCAGGGTTCCGACATCGCCGTATTCTATTACGCCGGCCACGGCATTGCCGTCGGCGGCACCAACTACCTGCTGCCGGTCGATGCCGACATCAAGTCGGAGATGGACGTCAAGTTAGGGGCCGCCATCAACATCGATCTGACGCTCGACCAGACAATGGGTGACGCCAAGGTCAAGCTGGTGTTCCTCGACGCCTGCCGCGACAATCCCTTCGCCGCAAAGATCAAGTCGAACTCCGCCACCCGCAGCGTCAACGTGCAGAGCGGCCTTGCCGAGATGAAATCCGGTGAAGGCACGCTGATTGCGTTCGCCACCGGCCCCGGCCAGACCGCGCTCGACGGCCAGGAGGGCAACAACAGCCCGTTCACGCGCGCGCTGATCGACAACATCACCAAGCCCGGCATCGAGATCCAGCAGGCGATGACGTCGGTGCGCGCCCAGGTCAACGAAGAGACTCACAAGGGTCAGCTTCCCTGGGGCCACACCAACCTGATCGGCGCCGTCTATCTCAATCCGTCACAGCAGGGCCAGCAGGTGGCCAATGCAGCGCCGACCGCGACGGGCGCAGCGCCGGCCGCTGCAAGCGGCAATACCGATGCGGCCAATGTCGAACTCGAATATTGGCGCTCGGTGAAGGAATCCAACAAGCCGGAAGAGCTCAACGCCTATCTCTCCGCCTATCCGAACGGCCAGTTCAAGGCCCTGGCGCTGGCGCGCATCGCCGCGATCCAGAACGGTCCGTCGACCGCGACCCGTACACTGAACGCCGGTGTCGATCCTGCGACCTTCACCGAGGAAGCGAGCCAGCTCACCGAGGACCAGATCGGTCTCGACAAGGGGAGCCGTCGCGACATGCAGCGCCGCCTCACCGGGCTCGGATTCGACACGAAGCTGACCGGCGTGTTCACCGACGAGACCCGCGGCGTGATCAAGCGCTGGCAGGCCGCGCGCGGCTATCCGGTCTCGGGCTACTTCAACAAACTCCAGCACAAGGCATTGCTCTCAGAGATCGTCGCCACGACCGCGCCCACCGCCAGTAGCGGCACCTCCAGCCAGCAGCCTCCTCGTCGCGCCCCGAGCAACACTGCCAGCGCGCCCGCGCCCGTCCAGCGCAGCGGCGGCGGCGATGCCGCCGGCGCAGCCTTCATCGGCGGCGTCATGGGCGGCATGATGGGCGGCATGTTGCGGCGATAAGACGCCAGGCCACGGCATCAGAGCAGCGACAACAAAAAGCCCGGCTCGCGCCGGGCTTTTTCCTTGTCTCCCCTCATGGTGAGGAGGCGCATCGGCGCCGTCTCGAGCCATGCAGGCCCACGCTCTTGCACCCTGGCCTTCATCCTTCGAGACGCGCGTCCCGCGCTCCTCAGGATGAGGGGCCAGAGCTGACCAAGTTCAGAAATGCTACTTCCCCGCGGCCTTGCGCAGCGCGTCGTTGATACGGTCCTGCCAGCCAGGACCGCCGGACTGGAAGTATTCCAGCACGTCCTGGTCGATGCGTAAGCTGACCTGCTCCTTGATGCCGGGCGTCACGTTCTTCTTCAATGGGGCCTCGGCGACCTTGGTGGTCACCTTCTTGAACGCCGCTTCGGCCTCCGTCCTGGCATCGCCCAGTGTCCGCGGCCGCCTCGGTTGATCCGCCATGTCCTAGATTCCCTCAAACAGAACGGTCGAAAGATAGCGCTCCGAGAACGACGGCACCACCGCCAGGATGGTTTTTCCCGCAGCTTCTGGCCGCTTGCCGATCTGGAGCGCGGCAGCGATCGCGGCTCCCGCGGAGATGCCGCCGGGGATGCCCTCATGTCGCGCCAGCGCACGCGAGGTTTCGATCGCAGTCGTCGAGTTGACCTTCACGATCTCGTCGATCACCGAGCGATCGAGAATGTCGGGAATGAAGCCCGCGCCGATGCCCTGGATCTTGTGCGGGGTATGCTGACCGCCTGACAGCACCGGGCTCTCCTCCGGCTCGACGGCCACGACCTGCAAGGACGGCTTGCGGGGCTTGAGCACTTGGCCGACGCCCGTGATGGTCCCGCCGGTCCCGACACCGGCGACGAAGAAATCGATATTGCCGCCGGTATCGTTCCAGATCTCCTCGGCGGTCGTGCGGCGGTGCACCTCGGGATTGGCGAGGTTCTTGAACTGCTGCGGCATCACCGAATTCGGCGTCGTCTTCAACAGCTCCTCCGCGGTTGCGATCGCGCCCTTCATGCCCTGCGCCGCCGGCGTCAGCACGATTTCGGCGCCGAGGAAGGCCAGCATCTTGCGCCGCTCGATCGACATGGATTCCGGCATCACCAGCTTCAACCGATAGCCGCGCGAGGCCGCGACGAAGGCAAGCGCGATGCCGGTATTGCCGGACGTCGGCTCGATCAGCACCGTATCTGGCTTGATGATGCCCGCCTTTTCCATTGCGATGATCATGGCTGCGCCGATGCGGTCCTTCACGCTCGCGGCCGGATTGAAGTATTCAAGTTTTGCGAGAATGGTCGCATTCACCCCTTGCAGGCCCGGCAACCGGCGCAGACGCACGATCGGCGTGTCGCCGAAAGCGTCGACGATCGAGTCATAAACCCGGCCGCGGCCGGCTGCGTGCACTGCACTCGTGGTGGACGATGCGTCCATGATGAACTCCCTATGGCAATAATGTTCGCTTTATCAGCGATCTTGTTCAGTTAGAGGCAGCGTGCGACGACACGCAAGCAACAAAGAGATGCACCGCAAATCGCTGCACCGCAAAATCGCTCAAAGATTAAATATCAGAAAACCAACGCATTTGTGTTGCGACCTCGTCAACGAACTCTGCTTATGTTAGACTTACGTCCAACAGCAGGGAGGTCCCACGATGTCAGCAGTTGCTGAACTCCTGACGACCGTCGCGCGTAACCGCGATCCACGTTGCAGCGATTTGCCCACCTGTCCCGTCTGCGCCGACTCCATGGTCGCCGCCGAAGCCTCCGCCTATGTCTCAGACCACGTGATCAGCTATCTCTGGACTTGCGATACCTGTGGCTATGGCTTCGTGACCAAGCATTCGGTCAAACCGTACACTTGCAATTGATCTCTATTGTTCGAGCATGATCCCCGCGCAAGCGCTTTGCGTTTGTCGCGAGGGAAACCGCTATACACTTTGCGCCAACGCGGCCCTTCGGGTCCGGATCAAGCTCTAGCGTGGGGCGATGTCGCCCCGCGCCCAATCTTCCCGCGTACGCTGATAGAATTCTTCGAACTTGCCGTGTGCGATCGCCTCCCTGATGCCCTGCATCAGAAACTGGTAATAGGCGATATTGATATCCGACAGCAGCATGGCGCCGAGCGTCTCGCCTGACTTGACGAGATGGTGAAGATAGGCGCGCGCGTAGTTGCGCGCCGACGGCCATGCGCTTTCCTCGTCGAGCGGCCGCGGATCGTCGGCGTGGCGTGCGTTGCGCAGGTTCACCTGGCCAAAGCGCGTGAAGGCGACGCCGTGGCGGCCATTGCGCGTCGGCATCACGCAATCGAACATGTCGATACCGCGCTTCACGGCTTCGAGAAGATCATCTGGCGTGCCGACGCCCATCAAATAGCGCGGCCGGTCGGACGGCAACGCCGGTGCCGTCTCGTCGATCATCGCCAGCATCACATCCTGCGGCTCGCCGACCGCGAGCCCGCCGATCGCGTAGCCGTGAAAGCCGATCTCGACCAATCCTTCCGCGCTCGCATGCCGCAGCGACGGAACGTCGCCGCCCTGCACGATGCCGAACAGCATGTAGCCTGCAGGCGCGCTCTCGAAGGCGCGCTTGCTCCGCTCCGCCCAGCGTAACGACAACCGCATCGCGCGCTCGATGTCGTCGCGCTCGGCCGGCAGCCGCACGCACTCGTCCATCTGCATGGCGATGTCGGAGCCGAGATAGCGCTGCACCTCGATCGAACGCTCGGGCGACAATTCGACCTTGGCGCCGTCGATATGCGAGCGGAAGGTGACGGCCTTCTCGCTGACCTTGCGCAAATCCGACAGCGACATCACCTGAAAACCGCCGGAATCCGTCAGCATCGGGCCATTCCAGCCGGTGAACTTCTGCAGGCCGCCGAGCGCTGCGATGCGTTCCGCGCCCGGACGCAGCATCAAATGGTAGGTGTTGCCGAGCACGATGTCGGCGCCGGCCTCACGTACCTCGCGCCAATGCATGCCCTTCATGGCGCCCGCGGTGCCGACCGGCATGAAGGCGGGCGTGCGCACCACGCCATGGGGCGTGGTCAGGCGGCCGGTGCGCGCCGTGCCATCGGTTGCGAGCAGTTCGAAATGGTTGGGAAGACCATGATCGGGAAGATTCATGGCGCTGCTTATTGCGTGCCGGCGGGAGCCGATCAACCACCCAATGTGCAGGGCCCACGCCCCAGGTCCGACACAATAGCGCCCTGCCGCAGCCCCAGCCTTCCACTTGTTAAATAAAACGATACCGTATAGTTTTAGTACCAGGGGCAGGATGGGAATGCCGCTGGCGACGACGCTGGCGGCGCGTGCGTGGTGGTGACAGACGGCGAATGCCTTCCCCTTCATTTTTGATCGGATCGATCCCGTTCGACGGCGGGATCGGCAGAACGGGCATGCGCCTGCTCCGCTCGGCCGCCCTGCTCTGCGGCCTGGCGCTGGCCGGGTGCACGACCCTGCCGCGGACGCCATATTCGGCAGCTGATGCGAGCAGCTCGCGCGTGCTGGATATCGACGGCCTGCGCCGCTACACCGACGAGCCCGTCAGCAAATTCCGCGTCGGCAAGGACGACACCGCAGCGACCACGACCTACCTGGCGCTATCCGGTGGCGGCGCCGACGGCGCCTATGGCGTCGGCGTGCTGAACGGCTGGACCTCGGCCGGCACGAGGCCGGTGTTCTCGGTCGTCTCGGGCGTCAGCACTGGTGGTCTCATCGCACCGTTCGCGTTCCTCGGACCACAATATGACGACACGCTCAGGGAGCTCTACACCAGCGGCATCGCGGAGAGCCTGCTGAACGATCCCAGCATCATGCGCGTGCTGTTCGGATCCGGCCTGTTCGGCAACACGCGGCTGCGCGAGCTGGTCGCCCGTTATGTCGGGCCGGAGATTTTGGCGCAGGTCGCGCGCGAGCATGCCAAGGGACGCAAGCTGCTCGTCGTGACCACCGACCTCGACACCCAGCGCACCGCCGTCTGGGACATGGGCAAGATCGCCGCGCTCGGCACGCCCGAGGCGCTCAAACTGTTTCGCGATGTGATGGCGGCGTCCGCCAGCATTCCCCTGGTGTTTCCGCCGATCCTGATCGAGGCAGAAGGCCAGGGCCGGCACTTTCAGGAGATGCATGTCGACGGCGGCGTGACAGCGCCGGTCCTGACGCTGCCCGAAGACCTGCTGTTTCACGGGCGCCTGCCCGGCAACAGCCGGGTGAACATCTACATCCTCGTCAACAAGAAGATCGAGCGCACCTTCGAGCTCGTGCCCAACGGCACGATCGAGGTCGCCTCCCGCAGCCTGTCCTCGATCACGCAGTCGCAGACGCGCTCGGTGATCTTCTCGACCTACGATTTCGCGCGCCGCAATCACCTCGGCTTTCACCTGTCCTATATCGAGCGCGATTATCCCTCGCCGCCCTCGCAAGGGTTCGACACCGCCTATATGCGTGCGCTCTACCAGTATGGGTACGAGAAGGCGGCCGCCGGCCGCGCCTGGAGCTCGACACTTCCCTAAAGCATGATCCGGACCCGAAGGGCCGCGTTGGCGCAAAGTGCGACGCAGTTTTCCGAAAAGATCATGCGCAAACAACAACCTAAAGCGCGATGGCGTTTCATCCTAATTTCATCGCGCTTTACAACACCACGGGTGTCGGCGGAACGGCGCCGTGCCGAGACGGTTGATGATGAGGCCGATTCGGCCAAATTCGCGGTGACGCCCCTCTTGCTGCGCGTTATAGAGCGATGACGATGATCACGATCGCGCAGGAATCATTGGGCATGGGATTGACTGCGACCAAGACAAGAGCGGCGAAACGAGAGGTCCCGAGATCGCGCGGCGGCCGGCCGACCAAGAGCGCCGCCATCGAACGCGACCAGCGGCTGATCGAGGTCGCAACACGCCTGTTCCTCGACCGCGGCTATGACGCGACCTCGCTGGATGCCGTGGCGGAAGCTGCCCGGGTCAGCAAGCCCACGGTGTACGCGCGCTATGGCGACAAGCGCGGATTGTTTGCCGAGGTTTTGAGACGCGAGATCGCCCGCTGGCTGGCGCCACTTGCCGAGGCCGCCGAGGTGCAGCTCACGCGCCCCTCGGACATTTCGGTCGAGCAGCGCCTGATCGAGATCGGGCGCGAGATGCTGATGTTCACCTGCGGTCCCGACGCCGTCGCCTTCAGCCGTATGATGACGTCACAGGCCATCAACTTCCCCGACATCGCCAAGCTCGGCAAGGAGGAAGGCTGGATGAAGGCCGTCGCCACGACGGCGCGTTTCTTCGATCATCTGGTCGCGCAGGGCGCGATGGATCTCGAGGATACCGGCATCGCGGCCGAGGTCTTTCTCGACGTGGTCGTCGGCCATACCCATCGGATGGCGACGTTCGGCACACCGCTTGAGATGAAGACGGCCGAAAAGCGCATGCGCTCGGCAATTCGGCTGTTCCTGGCCGGTGCGCTCGGCCCCCCGGGCCGAGTCCAGGCCATCTCCAAAGGCGCGGTTCGGCGCCGCCCGTCCCGCTGACAGATTCGTGACCGGTTAACTCCGACGCTTGGGCGAATTGCGTCTTGATCGTAATAAAACGATACGGTATGGTTTAGTTTATAAGCGAGGTACGGGCTGATGCCTTCCCAGCCCCTGGCAGGCCTGTACCGTTCTTAAGACTTTGATCGTTGCAACATCCTACGCTGTTGCAACGCTCCGCGGCCGACCAGTTGCCCCCGGTCGGCCGCGCAATTCTGTTCAAGACAGCCCGGACCATCCGCCGGCAGAGTCAGACTCAAGGATGGAGAGTTCAAGAATGCGTGTGCCGAAATACTGGAGACAGTTGCTCGCGATCGCCCTGCTGGCGATCCTGCTCCCTGCCCCGGTCTATGCAGTCGCGGCGTCGTCCAACGCGGCGGCTTCGCTTCGGACCGAGGCCGACGACAGCAACGTCCAGGACCAGCGAGCGGTCGAGCGCGAGCTCGCGATGTTCCGCGGCTCCGCGATCTCGCTGAGGCAGGCGATGGCGATCGCCGAGGCGCAACACGCGGGCTCGACGACGGCCGACGTCAGTTTTGACGGCGCCGCAGCTTCGCCGGTCTACCGGGTGAAGACGCTGCACAATGACCGAGTCTGGCAGCACGCGATCGACGCCACCACCGGCAAGATCGTTGGCGGCGCCGCCGCGTCACCCCTCGACGAGTTCGATGCCGATGACCGCAGCAACCTCGCCACCCTCAAGACCATCCAGCATCGTCTGGCCGACGCCGTGCGCGTGGCTGAGCACGCGGCCTCGGGCAAGGCGATCAGCGGCGGCATGGTCCGCGAGGGCGGCCGGCTGAATTTCGCAATCGTCGTCATGAGCGGCAACGACCTCAAGGAGGTCATCCTCGAGCCGCCGGGCGCCGCGAGCCGGCGGTAAGGCGAGGCGCCTATCCCGTTACAGCCCGGATCGGGCTGAAAAGCCGTTGACGGCGACAAAACTCTCCCGCATAAGTCGCCGCCATGATGACCGCGACGAAACGCACGACGAAAACCACCACGGCCTTCGGGGCCCGGGGAGGCGTGCGCGCGTAGTCGTCGACTTTACGCATCAGCTCAACCGAAGCCCCGCCCTCGTGGTCCGGGGCTTTTTTATTGTCTGCACGCATGATCCGGGAAAGTGGACTCCGGTTTTCCGACAAGATCATGCGCAAATCGAATGGAGGAGAATGTGAGTAACGATCCCGTCGTCGCGATTGTCGGCGTCACCGGTGCGGTGGGCGCCGAATTCATCGCCACCATGGACAAGCGTGGCTTCCGCGTCGGCAAGCTGAAGGCGCTGGCCAGCGCCCGCTCCGCCGGCAAGACGGTGTCGTTCCGCGGCCAGCCGGTCGTGATCGAGGAGCTGGGCGAGCGCTCCTTCGACGGCGTCGACATCGCGCTGTTCTCCGCCGGTGGCAGCATCTCGAAGAAGTACGCACCGCTCGCGGTGAAGTCCGGTGCTGTCGTGGTCGACAACTCCTCCGCCTTCCGCATGGACCCGAACGTGCCGCTGGTGATCCCCGAGATCAACGCGAGCCGCATTCGTGAGCACAAGGGCATCATCGCCAACCCGAACTGCGCGGCCATCACTGCGCTGGTGCCGCTCTGGCCCATCCACCAGAAGAACCGCATCAAGCGCGTGATCATCTCGACTTACCAGGCCGCCAGCGGCGCTGGTGCTGCCGCGATGGAGGAACTTGTCGAATCGACCCGCGCCAACCTCAACGGGCAGGTCTATACGCCCAAGGTGATGCCGCACCCCTACGCCTTCAATCTCTTCAACCACAACACCGCCGTTGATCCCGAGACCGGCTACAACGACGAGGAGACCAAGGTCATCAAGGAGACCCGCAAGATCTTCGAAGACGAGAAGATCGCCATCGGCGTCACCTGCGTCCGCGTGCCGGTGCTGCGCGCCCATTGCGAGGCCATCACCTTCGAATGCGAAAAGCCGATCACCGAGGACCAGGTCCGCGCGATCATGGCCCAGGCGCCCGGCGTGAAGGTCGTCGACGATCGGGCCAAGAACTATTTTCCGATGCCCATCGATGCCTCCGGCCAGGACGACGTCCTCGTCGGCCGCATCCGCAAGGATCTCAGCGATCCGAGCGGCCACTCGATCTCGATGTTCGTGGCAGCAGATCAGCTCCTGAAGGGCGCGGCGCTCAACGCCGTGCAGATCGCCGAGCTGCTGCCGCAGCGCGTGATGGCGTAGCGAGGAAGATGCGTAGGGTGGGCAAAGGCGCGCCAGCGCCGTGCCCATCTCTTCTCTCGCAATTGCTGAAAGATGGTGGGCACGCTTCCGCCTTCGCTCTTCGAGCTACGGCGGACAAGTCGCTTTGCCCACCCTTCGTGCTGACTAATGCGCTTTGGAGGGCGCGGCCGGAGTCGAACCGGCTCGTGGCGGTTTTGCAGACCGCAGCGTTCCCATTTCGCCACGCGCCCCTTAGGTCTCGGTATCGCAAACATCCACCGATCTGTCCACTACCTCAGGGCGTGTGGCGCAGAAGGATCGCTTCACTCCCGCCCACGAACTAGCAGGCACGCGTCGCCATACGAATAGAACCGATATCCCACCGCGATGGCATGCGCGTAGGCTTGCTTCATCGCCTCGAGCCCAGAGAATGCCGACACCAGCATGAACAGGGTCGAGCGGGGCAAGTGGAAATTCGTGAGCAGGATATCGACAGCACGGAAGCGATAGCCGGGGGTGATGAATATCGCCGTGTCGGCCGAGAACGGCCGGATCGTGCCATCCTCATCCGCTGCGCTTTCCAGGAGCCGCAGCGACGTGGTGCCGACCGCGACGATGCGGCCACCATTCTTGCGCGCGCTGTTCAGCACGTCCGCCGTCTCGGCCGAGATCGTCCCCCATTCGGCATGCATCTTGTGGCCTTCGGTGTCGTCCACCTTCACCGGCAGAAACGTTCCGGCGCCGACATGCAGCGTCACACGGTTGATGCCAACGCCGCGCGCGCGTAACGCCTGCTCCAGGGCCGGCGTGAAATGCAGGCCGGCGGTTGGCGCTGCGACGGCCCCCTCATTCACGGCGAACATGGTCTGGTAGTCGGCCGCGTCTTGCTCGTCCGGCGTGCGTTTCGAAGCGATGTAGGGCGGCAGCGGCGGGCTGCCGAGATCGGCGATGGCCTGATCCAGCGTCGGCCCGTGGAACGAGAACGACAGCGTCACCTCGCCTTCGCCGCCCTTGGCTTCGACCTCTGCGTCGAGATGACCGAGCAGGCAGACCTTGCCCTCGTTGCCGAAGCGGATGCGGTCGCCGGCAACGAGCTTTTTCGCCGGCCTCACCAGCGCCTGCCAGCGCGAGCCGTCGAGCCGCTTGATCAGCGTCGCCTCGATCTTCGGCTCGGTCTCGCGGCCGATGCGGCGGCCCTTGAGTTGGGCCGCGATCACCTTGGTGTCGTTGACGACGAGCTGGTCGCCCTGCTTCAGCCATTGCGGCAGATCCGAGATGAGCTGATCGCGTAGCGCGCCGCCCTCTACGACCAGCAGCTTCGCAGAGTCGCGCGGATGCGCCGGGCGCAGTGCGATGCGCTCGGCGGGCAGGTCGAAATCGAAGAGATCGGTGCGCATACTCAGAACTTGTCATCGCCCGCGCAGGCGGGCGATCCAGTACTCACGATCATAGTCTAACCACCGCCGGTGATTACTGGATGCCCCGCCTGCGCGGGGCATGACACCAGCAAAGCCCGCCTACTCCTTGTCAGCCGCCATGCGCGCCTTGACGATCTTGTCGGGATTCATCACGGGTTCGCCGCGCTTGATCTTGTCGACGTTCTCCATGCCCGCGGTGACCTTGCCCCACACGGTGTACTGGTTGTCGAGGAAACGGGCGTCGTCGAAGCAGATAAAGAACTGGCTGTCGCCGGAATCGGGGTTGGCGGCGCGGGCCATCGAGGCGGTGCCGCGCACATGCGGCTCCTTGTTGAACTCGGCCTTCAGCTTCTTGCCGGAGCCGCCCGTGCCGGTGCCGTGCGGGCAGCCGGTCTGTGCCATGAAGCCGTCGATCACGCGATGGAACACGATACCGTCGTAGAAGCCCTCGCGGACCAGCTCCTTGATGCGCGCAACATGGCCAGGCGCGAGGTCGGGCCGCATCTCGATGGTGACGGGGCCCTGCGTGGTTTCGAGGATCAGGGTGTTTTCGGTGACGCTCATGCTTTTCTCTCTGGGGTTGGGGGTGAAGTCTTCCGGCCGTGGAACTGGACCGCGAATGGACGCCCCGCAGCGGCGCCGGCCATCGTTTCGGTAAATGGCATCGGCGTGCAGCGTTGCAATGCCTCCATCACGGCGATCCGGTATTGCAGCCGGTCATCGTCCGAGGCGTCCTTGGATTCATAGGTAATCCGCGGATGGCCCAAAATCTCTCCGGCGCGGTTAAAGCTCACGACGACGGTGATGTCGATGGGGCGAGCCTTTGCAGGCGGCGGCGGCTTCCAGCAGAGGCCCAGCCGCACAAAGACATCGCGGATGGTATTGACCTTGTCGTCCTCCGCAGACGCGCTCGTGATGCCGAGCAGTAGCACCGCGGCAGCTGCGAGGAGCTTTTGGCCGCGGCGCGCCATCGTCTCTCCTATTTGATGTCGGAGGCGACCTGCACCTTCACCATCTTGTCGGGATCGGTGACGGTGCCACTCGCGGATCCGGCTGAAGCCTTCTTCAGCTTGTCGACGACGTCCATGCCCTGCACGACCTCGCCGACCACGGTGTACTGACCATCGAGACTCGGCGCGTCCGTGAACATGATGAAGAACTGCGAATTGGCGCTGTCGACGCTGTCGCCGCGGCGGGCCATGCCGACGATGCCGCGGGCGAAGTGCACCTTGGAGAATTCCTGCTTCAGGTTCGGATATTTCGAGCCGCCGGTGCCGTTGCCGTTCTGGCCGTCGCCGGTCTGCGCCATGAAGCCGTCCATCACGCGGTGAAATGGCACGTTGTTGTAGAAGCCCTCGCGCGCGAGCTGCTTCAGCCGCTCGGCATGCTGGGGCGCAAGATCCGTGCGCAGCTTGATGACGATGCGGCCCTTGGTGGTGTCGATGACGAGCGCGTTGGCCTTGTCGAGGCCGGCCGGCAGCGTCTGAGCGACCGCAGGCGCAATGCCGATCAGCGCGGCAAAAATCGTGGCAAGAATTGCGAGACGACGGATCATGAAAACTCCGGATCAGATGAGATGAAACGCGCGCCGTTAGCCGGCGAATTTTGCCTTGAGCTGGCTTGCGACGAGCGGCGGCACGAATGCCGAGATATCCCCGCCCATGCCGGCGATCTGGCGCACCAGTGTGGCGGTGATCGGGCGGACCATGGGTGAGGCCGGCAGGAAGACGGTATGCACCTCTGGCGCCATGGCCTCGTTCATGCCGGCGAGCTGCATCTCGTAGTCGAGGTCGGTGCCGTCGCGAAGACCCCTGATCATGATGGTTGCTCCGTGCTTGCGCGCCGCGGTGACGGTCAGGTCGTCGAAGGTCGTGGCTTCGAAGGCGCAGCCGGCCTGGGCAGCGATCGGCCCGCAGACGTCGTGGAGCATCTTGAGCCGCTCTTCGACCGAGAACAGCGGCTTCTTGCCGGGGTGCACGCCGAGCGCGACGACCAGCCGGTCGCACAGGGGAACGGCATGCCGGACCACGTCCAGATGGCCGTTGGTGATGGGGTCGAAGGAACCCGGATAAAAGGCGATACGCGGCATGGCCTCCTCCTACCGCGCCCCGCCCTGCCCGGCAAGCCAGCCGGGTTCCCTGCCCGTTTTTCCGGCGAGAAATGTCGGACTCCCCTGGACTGTTTCGTCCCTAGGGCATCGACGAAACAAAACGGATGGCGAACGAAACCATTTCCCGCATCCGCGAAGACGTCCGGAAACTGGCCATGGTTACTAATCCGCGCAACGAAATGACGGGCCGCAAGCAGGCGCAGCGGCCGCATCACAGGGGACCGTCGATGATAAAGGCTCTTTCAGCGATCACTGTTGCTGCGTGCGTTGCTGCGGCTCTGACCGTGCTGCCAGGTTTCGCTCCGACCGTCGAAGCCAGCGTGCCGCAGCCCCTCGCCAAGGGTGACCGGCTGGACATCCGCGTCATCGGCAAGGATTGCTCGCAGCAGGCCTGGCCGAACTTCGAAGCCTCCTGCCTGCGCCGCGCCGGCACCAAGGCGGATGTCCGAGAGGCGCGCCTGGTGACCGCCGACCGGACGCCGTAGGCCACGCTGCCTAATCTGGCGTCACACAAACCCCATGGAAATTTGCGACGTCTCGTCGCAGACTGAGCTGACGACCGCGCCCTCCCGGATATCCCGGCGGGCGCGTCGCCATCAGGGGGTTGCCATTGTCCAGTACGCCAGCTGTCGCTACCGGCCACCATCCCAATCCGCTGCCGCTTGCCATGACCATGGGCGCCCTCGGCGTCGTCTATGGCGATATCGGCACCAGCCCGCTCTATGCCCTGAAGGAAGCCGCCAAGGCGGCTGCCCATGGCGGGGCCCTGACCCAGGACGCCGTGCTCGGTGTTGCGTCCCTGATCCTGTGGGCGCTGCTCCTGATCATCTCGCTGAAATATGCGCTTCTGATTCTGCGCGCCGATAACCGCGGCGAAGGCGGCATCGTGGCACTGCTGGCACTGCTGCATGCTCGTCAGGCGCAACCAGGCACCTGGCGCGCGCATCTCCTGGTGGTCGGCCTCGTCGGTGCCGCCCTGCTCTATGGCGACGGCGCGATCACGCCAGCGATCTCGGTGCTGAGCGCCATCGAAGGCCTGAAAGTGGATGCACCGTCGCTCGCGCCGGTCGTAGTGCCCGTCACGATCGCCATCCTGATTGGCCTGTTCATGATGCAGAAGCAGGGCACCGGCTTCATCGGCCGGATCTTCGGTCCCGTCATGCTGGCCTGGTTCGGCGTGCTCGCCGCGCTCGGCATCCACGGCATCGTCAAGGCACCGGCAGTGCTTGCCGCGCTGAGCCCGCTCTATGCCTTCGAATTCCTGATCCACCAGGATTTCCACGTCTCCTTCGCGATCCTCGGCGCGGCCTTCCTGGCGGTGACCGGCGGCGAGGCGATGTATGCCGACATGGGGCATTTCGGGCGCCTGCCGATCCGGCTGGCCTGGTTCGCCATCTGCCTGCCGGCCTTGGTGCTCAACTATTTCGGCCAGGCCGCCCTCCTGATCACCGACCCCACGATGATCGAGAATCCGTTCTTCCAGCTTTGCCCGGATGCACTGCACTACCCGCTGGTCGCCTTCTCGGCGGTTGCGACCGTGATCGCCTCGCAGGCGATCATCTCGGGCGTGTTCTCGCTGACCCAGCAGTCGATCCAGCTCGGCTTCCTGCCGCGGATGCAGATCCGTCACACCACCAGCGATGCGATCGGCCAGATCTATGTGCCGCTGGTGAACTGGCTGCTCGCCGCCGCAACGCTCGGCGCGGTGCTCGCCTTCGGCACGTCGGACGCGCTCGCCGGCGCCTACGGCATCGCGGTGTCGCTGTTGATGGCGATCACGACGCTGCTCGCCGCGCTGGTTGCGATCCAGTGGGGCTATTCGCCCTGGCTCGTGGTCGCGGTCAACGGCTTCTTTTTCGCGATCGATGTGATCTTCTTCGCGGCCAATTCGATCAAGCTGTTCGAGGGCGGCTGGTTTCCGCTGCTGCTCGCCGGCCTCGTCGCCTTCCTGATGCTGACCTGGCGCAGTGGCGTAAAACTCGTCGAGCACGCTCGTGCGAAGCTCCGCCAGCCCGAGGAGGATTTGATCGAGACCGCGGTCAACAAATGCCGCGCCCGCCTGCCCGGCACCGCCGTCTATCTCGCTTCGGCGCCGAGAGGCGTGCCGCTCGCCCTGACGCAGTTCGTCAAGCACAACCGCGTCCTGCACGAACGGGTACTGCTCGTGACAGTCCTGATCGAGGAAATCCCGCACGTGCCCGACGAGGAGCGCACCGAGGTGATCGAGATCATCCCGGCGATCACGCGCGTGGTCCTGCATTATGGCTTCATGCAGAACCCGACCATCTATGAGGGGCTGAAGCTCGCCTGCCGGCAGGGCAAGCTGCCCGGCATCGATCTCTCCGACATCACCTATTACGTCGGCCGAGAGACCATCATCCCGAGCGAGGACATTCCGGGCATGTGGGTCTGGCGAGAATCGCTGTTTGCCTTCCTGCAACGCAACGCCGAACGTTCCGCGGCATTCTTCGGCGTGCCGACCGGGCAGGTGGTGGAGTTCGGCACGGAGCTGGAGATCTAGCGAGGCCTTAGCCCGGATGGAGCGAAGCGACATCCGGGTCCTTGCTTACCATCACGAAGATCCCGGGTTTCGCTCTCGCTCGACCCGGGCTACGCGACCGGCCTACTCGCCGTTCCCGCTCTCGCCGTTGCCGTTCTCGGCCTCTTCGGTGATGTGCTCGACCGAGACCACGTGCTCGTCGTCGGCGGTGTCGAACACGATCACGCCCTGCGTCGAACGCCCGGCGATGCGGATGCCTTCGACCGGGCAGCGGATCAGCTGGCCCTTGTCGGTCACCAGCATGATCTGGTCGGCCTCTTCCACCGGGAAAGACGCCACCAGATTGCCGTTGCGGTTGTTGACGCTCATCGCGACGATGCCTTTGCCGCCGCGGCCGGTGGTACGGTACTCGTAGGACGAGGTTCGCTTGCCATAGCCGTTGACGGAGACGGTCAGCACCACCTGCTCGGCCGCCGACATTTCGACATAACGCTCCTGCGAGAGCTCGCTCGCGCCCGACGTCTCCTCGGTTTCGGCCTCTGCGGCCTCATCAGTCGCGCCTTCGCCTGCGACCGCGCGGCGCATCTTCAGGTAGGCCGAACGCTCGTCCGAGGTCGTCTCGACATGGCGCAGGATCGCCAGCGAGATCACCTTGTCGGCCTTCGCGAGCGCGATGCCGCGCACGCCCATCGAGGTACGCCCGGTGAACACGCGCACGTCGGTGACGGGGAAGCGGATGCATTGGCCGCCGGCGCCGGTCAGCAGAACGTCGTCACGCTCGGTGCAGATCTGCACGTCGACAATTGATTCATTGTCGTCGAGCTTCATCGCGATGATGCCGGAGCGGCGGACGTCGACGAAGTCGGACAGCTTGTTGCGCCGGACATTGCCGCCGGTGGTCGCGAACATCACGTCGAGCTGGCCCCAGGTCGACTCATCCTCCGGCAGCGGCATGATGGTGGTGATGCGCTCGCCCTGCTCCAGCGGCAGGATGTTGATCAGCGCCTTGCCGCGCGCATTCGGCGCCGCCATCGGCAGGCGCCAGACCTTCTCCTTGTAGACCTGGCCGCGGGACGAGAAGAACAGCACCGGCGTGTGTGTGGAGGCCACGAACAGGCGCGACACAAAATCCTCGTCGCGGGTCTGCATGCCGGCGCGGCCCTTGCCGCCGCGGCGCTGCGCGCGGTAGGCCGACAGCGGCACGCGCTTGACGTAGCCGGCATGGGAGACCGTGACGACCATGTCCTCGCGCTGGATAAGGTCTTCGTCCTCGACCTCGCCTTCCTGCTCCATGATCACGGTGCGGCGCGGCGTCGCGAATTCCGCCTTCACCTCGGCGAGCTCGGTCTTGACGATGTCGAGGATACGGGCGCGCGAACGCAGGATGTCGAGATAGTCGCCGATCTCGCCGGCGAGTTTGGACAGCTCGTCGCCGATCTCGTCGCGGCCGAGCGCCGTGAGGCGCGCGAGGCGCAATTCCAGGATGGCCCTGGCCTGCTCCAGCGACAGACGGATGGTGCCGTCCGCGTTGATGCGGTGGCGGGGATCATCGATCAGCGTGATGATGTCCTCGACGTCACGCGCCGGCCAGTCGCGCGTCATCAGGGTATCGCGCGCGACGGCCGGCGTGGGCGAAGTCCGGATCACGCGAATGATCTCGTCGATATTGGCGACGGCGATCGCAAGACCAACCTGCTCATGGGCTCGTTCGCGCGCCTTGCGCAGCTTGTACTTGGTGCGGCGGGTGACGACCTGCTCGCGGAAGCCGACGAAGATCGTCAGCATGTCCTTCAGGTTCATCGTCTGCGGACGGCCCGAGTCGAGCGCGACGCTGTTGACCCCGAAGCTCGTCTGCAAGGGCGTGAACTTGTAGAGCTGGTTCAGAACCACGTCGGGCATGGCGTCGCGCTTGAGCTCGACGACGACGCGATAGCCATCGCGGTCGGACTCGTCGCGCAGGTCGGAAATGCCCTCGATCTTCTTTTCCTTGTAGAGCTCGGCGATGCGCTCGACCATCGTCGCCTTGTTCACCTGATACGGGATCTCGGTGATGACGATCGCCTCGCGTTCCTTGCGAATGGTCTCGAATTCGACCTTGCCGCGCATCACGATCGAGCCGCGGCCGAGATGGTAGGCGCTGCGGATGCCCTGGCGCCCCAGGATGATGCCGCCGGTCGGGAAATCCGGACCTGGGATAATGTGGTTCAGTTCGTCGATGGTGAGCGTAGGATTGTCGATCAACGCCAGGCAAGCGTCGATCACCTCGCCCAGATTGTGAGGCGGGATGTTGGTGGCCATGCCGACGGCGATGCCGCCGGCGCCGTTGACCAGCAGGTTCGGGAACCGCGCCGGCAGGACCACCGGCTCCTTGGTCGAGCCGTCATAATTGTCCTGGAAGTCGACCGTCTCGCTCTCGATGTCCTCGAGCAGTTTGAGCGCGATCTTGGTCAGGCGCGACTCGGTGTAGCGCATCGCAGCCGGCGGATCGCCGTCGACCGAGCCGAAATTGCCCTGCCCGTCCACGAGCAGTTCGCGCATCGAGAAGGGCTGCGCCATGCGCACCAGCGCGTCATAGATCGCCTGGTCGCCATGCGGGTGGTATTGGCCCATGACGTCGCCGACGATGCCGGC
This sequence comes from Bradyrhizobium sp. UFLA05-109, assembly GCF_054185165.1. Taxonomy (NCBI): domain Bacteria; kingdom Pseudomonadati; phylum Pseudomonadota; class Alphaproteobacteria; order Hyphomicrobiales; family Nitrobacteraceae; genus Bradyrhizobium; species Bradyrhizobium sp. UFLA05-109. The sequence goes on from NZ_JBBIAR010000012.1 coordinate 93,133, forward strand.
GGACTTCTTGTGCTTCTTGTCGGGTGTATAGCCCTCCTCGTTCATCGAGAAGAGGATGCGCCGGTGCACCGGCTTCAAGCCGTCGCGCGCATCGGGCAGCGCGCGCGCCACGATCACGCTCATGGCGTAATCGAGGTACGACTTCTTCATCTCGTCGAGGATCGAGATCGGGCGAATATCCGAAGGATGCTCCGGCTTGTCGCCGGGCGTGTCGTTGTCGTCGTCAGCCAAGGGGGAATCCGGTGAATTTCTGTCCGGGAATCATATAGCGCATCGAGGGTCTGATAACCACCCTCGCGCACTCCCGGGAGGCGCTTTTTCCGCTTATTTTTCCAACGACTTACGGCTTCCGCGAAGTATCGCCGGGAGTACCCGGAAAGGGCCCTATGGAACCCTGTTTTACGAGCCGAAAATCACGTGATGCATGATGCGTCCCGGCAGCAGCGTGAACAGCCCCGCGACCACCAGCGCGCCGATGAACATGAAGATCATGATGCGCCGGTGATCGGCGACACGATGGGTATGCGCCCGCCATACCGCGAGCGGCAGCATCACGAGCGTGAAGATCGACAGCAGATGAATCGGACTGAACGGCCCTACCAGCCGGATCTGGTGGATCCAGAACGATGACGCTGCCACGATAGCCATCAGCGCCACCCAGATCCAGCCGACGGTCCGGTGCGGCAGCGTGCCCTTGGGAGCCGCGAACTGTACGACGCCGAGCACGAAGGCGGTCATCGCCGCAAAGGCGTGGAGCGGAATGGCTGGAGCGGCGTCAAGCAGCGGGGCGAGGGTCATGACTGAGGCGTCCTGGCGATGGCGCCTGGGAGGCCGGCGCAAGCAATGTAAATAGCATTAACATCAAGTGAATACCATTCACATTGCGCGAACACCAAATCCTCAGGCACAACATCAACCCGGCCAGTAAACACCAGCCTGATCAGCAAATTGGTAAGAGATACTGACCCTTTGTGCGAAGGCGCCGAACCAGTCCCTTAGAACGGCAAGTCCCCTTAGAACGGTAAGTCCGCTTAGAACGGCAAGTCCGCTCAGAACGGGATGTCGTCGTCCATGTCGCTGTTGCGGCCACCGCCGGCGGCGACCGCGCGGCGCGGCGCGCTGCTCACGGGGCCAGAGGAGCCGAAGTCGCCGCCCGGCTCCTCGCCGAAGCTGCCGCCTCCCCCGCCACCACGGCCGTCGAGCATCGTGAGGTTGGAGTTGAAGCCCTGGAGCACAACCTCGGTCGAGTATTTTTCGGCGCCGCTCTGGTCGGTCCATTTGCGGGTCTGCAGCGCGCCTTCGACGTAAACTTTGGCGCCCTTCTTCAGGTACTGCTCCGCGACCTTCGCGAGCCCCTCGTTGAAGATCACGACGCGGTGCCACTCGGTCTTTTCCTTGCGCTCGCCGGTTGCCTTGTCGCGCCAGGTCTCCGACGTCGCGACGCTCAGATTGGCGATCGCCCGCCCGTCCTGGGTGCGGCGGATTTCCGGATCCTTGCCGAGGTTGCCGACCAGAATGACCTTGTTGATGCTTCCCGCCATCGCCGCTCTCCACTCCAAACTGCGAAATTGTTCGAAAAGGCCGGAGCCGTGCCAAAACCGCTCGCTGCCGCTTGCTGAGGGACCCTATACGCTCGCGCGTATCGTCGAGCCCGCGGTCCCGCAGGTTATCCCCACATATAGCACCGGCTTCGCCAATGTTCCAGCTTTGTTCTTGCGCAAGCGGTGACGGAATACGGCGGCAACATCAGGTTGCACACCTTGCAAATTATCGGAACCGCATGGAACTTTTTTGGGTTCCCGCGCACAGGAATACGACTTAACATTCATTAACTTAGGAACCGCTCACTTCACGCGCGACTGTTGCTTTTTGGAGACGGACTCTACCCCCAAATCAGACTAGGCTCGCCGCAACATCAATTCATTGGGCGTCGCGCCTGATTGACCGCTTCGGGAACGAAGGAAGCGGCACAGCCGGAGAGACAGAAATGAAGAAGATTGTGGTGGGGGTTGTTGGTGCGGTTGCGCTGAGCCTGTCGGCTCCGGCGAGCGCAGCGGATCTCGCGGCACGCCCATACGTGAAGGCTCCGCCCCCGGCGATCGCCGCAATTTACGACTGGAGCGGCTTCTACATCGGCATCAACGGCGGCGGCGGTTCGTCCCACAAATGCTGGGACTTCGTCGACAGCACCGGCTTCGTGACTGGCGTTCCCGGCAGTCTCGTGGGTGAAGGCTGCCACAATGCAACCGGCGGCACGGTCGGTGGTCAGATCGGCTACCGCTGGCAGACCGGCCAGTGGGTGTTCGGCTTCGAAGGCCAGGGCAACTGGGCCGACTTCCGGGGCGATAACACCAGCTCCGTCTTCCCGACCGACCGCAACCGTTCGCGCATCGACGCATTCGGCCTGATCACCGGCCAAATCGGCTACGCCTGGAACAACGTGCTGTTCTACGTGAAGGGCGGCGGTGCAGTTGTCGGCGACAAGTATGACGTCTTCGACATACCGAGCGGCGCGCAGCTGGCCTCGGCCAACGAGACCCGTTGGGGTGGCACGGTGGGCGCCGGCCTGGAATTTGGCTTTGCGCCGAACTGGTCGGTTGGTGTCGAATACGACCACATCTTCCTGGGCCACCGCACCATTGGCTTCACGGCGCCCGGCGGCGTGTCATTCGGCAGCGACCGAATCGGCCAGGACGTCGATATGGGCCTCGTCCGCCTGAACTACCGTTGGGGTGGCCCGCTGATCGCGAAGTACTGATCTTCGCCAAACCTCTTCCTGTCGAAAAGGCCGGCCTTGCGCCGGCCTTTTTTGCTGCGCGGGGTACAACTGTCGCGCGAATAGGTCAGTTATACTAACCTGTTTTGGGCCTAGTGTGGCATCCCGGACACACAATTCGCAGCTTCACTGTTGTAAGCACGACATCAGCTGGACCTGAGCGTCCGCTGCCCTTCCGCGCACGGAAGGCAAAAACAGAAACTGGGACTGGGGATTAAGTTGAAAATGAAGAAGGTTTTGTTGGCTTCGGCCAGCTTGTTCGCACTCAGCGCGTTCGCTCCGGCCGTGGCAGCCGATCTGGCGGCCCGCCCCTACACCAAGGCCCCGGTAGCCGCAGCGTCGGTCTATAACTGGACCGGCTTTTACCTCGGTGGCTTCGGCGGCTACGCTTCGGAAAACACCTCCACCGACCCGAAGATGAAGGGCGGATTCGCCGGCGGCACGGTCGGCTACAACTGGCAGGCCGGCAACATCGTGTACGGTCTCGAAGCCGATGGCGGCTGGGCTGACGTCAACGCGTCGATCACTGCGGCCGGCGTTACCGCCACCAGCCGCATCAACGCGCTCGGCACCGTGCGCGGCCGCGTCGGCTTCGCCGTCGACCAGGTGCTGTTCTACGGCACCGGCGGCTATGCCTGGATCGACAACAAGCTCAGCATGACCGCGCTCGGAGTCACGGCGTCGGAAAGCCACTTCCACTCCGGCTGGACCGTTGGTGCGGGTATCGAGGCGTTCTTTGCCCCGAACTGGTCGGTCAAGGGCGAATATCTGTTCCGCAGCCTTGGCAGCGAGGACTACTTCGGCCTGCCCTCGGGCACGATCGAACTGCACAGCGTGCAGGTCGGCGTGAACTATCACTTCGGCGGCCCGATCGTAGCGAAGTACTGAGCCTCGCCTCAGCATCAATTCTCAACGGAAAGGCCGGCCTTGCACTGGCCTTTTTGTTTGCTCCGGCGCTTCCGGCCGCGGACCTACTGCCAAGTGCCGCCAGCGCGCCAACAAATCGTTGACGATTCGCAACTCGCACTGGAAATCCGTTCTCGTTCTTCCTACGTTCGCAGCCTACCCAACGGCGTCCATCCCCGGTTCCGGGCGAGGCGCGCCTGAACGCCGGCGCGGTCGCGCTGCGTGGGAATCTCCTTGGGGACCACTGGGATGGACGAAGTGATCAAGGCGAAGCGCCAACAACAGAACGCGGGCTCGAGCCTGCGCGCAATTACGATCCGTGGCGCGCGCGAGCACAACCTCAAGAACATCGACGTCGAGATTCCCCGCGACAAGCTCGTGGTGTTCACCGGATTGTCCGGCTCCGGAAAGTCCTCGCTCGCCTTCGACACCATCTACGCCGAAGGCCAGCGCCGCTACGTCGAGTCGCTCTCGGCCTATGCCCGCCAGTTCCTCGAGATGATGCAGAAGCCGGACGTCGACCAGATCGACGGCCTGTCGCCCGCCATCTCGATCGAGCAGAAGACCACCTCGAAGAACCCGCGCTCGACCGTCGGCACCGTCACCGAGATCTACGACTATATGCGCCTTTTGTGGGCGCGCGTCGGCGTGCCCTATTCACCCGCGACCGGTCTGCCGATCGAGAGCCAGACCGTCTCGCAGATGGTCGACCGCGTGCTGGCGCTGCCCGAAGGCACCCGCCTTTATCTGCTCGCTCCGGTCGTGCGCGGCCGCAAGGGCGAGTACAGGAAGGAGCTCGCCGAATGGCTCAAGAAGGGCTTTCAGCGCGTCAAGATCGACGGCACCTTCTACGAGCTTGCGGAGGCCCCTAACCTCGACAAGAAATTTCCGCACGACATCGACGTCGTCGTCGACCGCATCGTGGTGCGCGCCGATATCGGTCAGCGCCTCGCTGAGAGCTTTGAGACAGCGCTGAAGCTCGCCGAGGGCCTTGCCGTCGTCGAGTTCGCAGATAGCCCGGCGGCAGCCGCTCCGGCCGAAGAGAAAAAGAAGACCGCCAAGATCCACGACAAGAGCGGCCCCGAGCGCATCCTGTTCTCGGAGAAGTTCGCCTGCCCCGTCTCCGGCTTCACCATCCCCGAGATCGAGCCGCGCTTGTTCTCGTTCAACAATCCCTACGGCGCGTGTCCCGCCTGCGGCGGCCTCGGCGTCGAGCAGCATGTCGACGAGGATCTCGTCATCCCCGATAAGGAGATGACCCTGCGCAAGGGCGCGATCGCGCCGTGGGCCAAATCGTCGTCACCCTATTACGTGCAGACGCTGACCGCGCTCGGCAAGCACTACAAATTCACGCTCGACACCAAGTGGAAGGATCTGGCGAAGAAGACGAAAGACGCGATTCTCTACGGCTCCGGCGAGGACGAGATCAAGTTCTCCTACGAGGACGGCGTCCGCTCCTACGACACCAAGAAGCCGTTCGAGGGCGTCATCACCAACATCAACCGCCGCTATCGCGAGACCGAGAGCGAGTGGGCGCGCGAGGAGCTGGCGAAGTACTTTCACGACGTCCCCTGCGAGGCCTGCAAGGGCTTTCGGCTGAAGCCGGAGGCGCTGTGCGTCAAGGTCGGCGGCAAGCATATCGGCGAGATCTCCGAGCTCTCGGTGAGGCGCGCCGGCGAGTGGTTCGAGGGCGTGCCGGAAGCGCTGAACAAGCAGCAGAACGAGATCGCGGGACGGATTCTCAAGGAGATCCGCGAGCGCCTCACTTTCCTGCTCGACGTCGGCCTCAATTATCTCACGCTGTCGCGCTCATCAGGTACGCTGTCCGGCGGTGAGAGCCAGCGCATCCGCCTGGCCTCGCAGATCGGTTCAGGCCTGACGGGCGTGCTCTACGTGCTGGACGAGCCCTCGATCGGCCTGCACCAGCGCGACAATGCGCGCCTGCTCGATACGCTGAAGCGCCTGCGCGATCTCGGCAATACCGTGGTCGTGGTCGAGCATGACGAGGACGCCATTCGCCTCGCCGACTACGTGCTCGACATCGGCCCCGGCGCCGGCATGCATGGCGGCAACATCGTCGCCGAAGGCACGCCCGCCGAGATCATGCGCAACCCGAAATCGCTCACCGGCAAATACCTCACCGGGGAGCTCGAGGTCGAGGTACCGGAGCGGCGTCCGCCGAACCATCGCCGCACCATCAAGGTGGTGAACGCGCGCGGCAACAATTTGAAGAACGTCACGGCGGAGATTCCGCTCGGCCTGTTCACCTGCGTCACCGGCGTCTCCGGCGGCGGCAAGTCGACCCTCTTGATCGATACGCTCTACCGCGCCATCGCCCGCAAGCTGAACGGCGCCAGCGAAGGCGCAGCTCCCCACGACCGCATCGAAGGCCTCGAGCACATCGACAAGATCATCGACATCGACCAGTCGCCGATTGGCCGCACCCCGCGCTCGAATCCCGCGACCTACACCGGCGCCTTCACGCCGATCCGCGAATGGTTTGCGGGCTTGCCCGAGGCGAAGGCACGCGGCTACGAGCCCGGCCGCTTCTCCTTCAACGTCAAGGGCGGCCGCTGCGAGGCCTGCCAGGGCGACGGCGTCATCAAGATCGAGATGCACTTCCTGCCCGACGTCTACGTCACCTGCGACGTCTGCAAGGGAAAACGTTACAACCGCGAGACGCTGGAGGTGTTGTTCAAGGGCAAGAGCATCGCCGACGTGCTCGACATGACCGTCGAGGAAGCCGCCGATTTCTTCAAGGCCGTGCCGCGCGTCCGTGAGACTTTCAACACCCTGCACCGCGTGGGCCTCGACTACATCCATGTCGGCCAGCAGGCGACCACGCTGTCCGGCGGTGAAGCCCAGCGCGTCAAGCTGGCAAAAGAGTTGTCAAAGCGCGCGACGGGACGCACGCTCTACATTCTGGACGAGCCCACGACGGGCCTGCACTTCCATGACGTGAAGAAGCTTCTGGAGGTGCTGCACGAGCTGGTCGCACAGGGCAATACGGTCGTCGTCATCGAGCACAATCTCGAAGTCATCAAAACCGCAGACTGGGTCATCGACCTCGGCCCCGAAGGCGGCGACGGCGGCGGCGAAATCGTCGCCTGGGGCCCGCCGGAGGACATCGTCAAGGCACCAAGGAGTTACACCGGCAAGTTTCTGGAGCCGGTGCTAAAGAAGGCAGGCAAGCCGAAGCGGAGGAGCACGAGCGAGGCGGCGGAGTAGACGCCAACCGTGAGCATTCGGCAACAGACGCTACAGCACCGGCGTATTCCTCCGATACCTTTGCCAGAGTCATTTTGATGTCCGCAATCATAACCGCCTACTACGATTTCAGGTCGCCATACGCTTACTTCGCTAACTATCGAATCTGTGCGGGATCGTTTGCGCTCCCGCCTGGCTTCACATGGCGCTGGCGGCCCGTCTCGATTGATGTGTTGCTGAATTTGCAAGCCGGTCGAGAAGCCTGGGCACAGTACGTCGATCCATTGTCGGGACCGAAACGTGCGCATCTCATTGCCGATGTCCGCCGCAATGCGGCGTTTTACGGCGCGCCACTCCGTCCGCCAAAGCCGCAACGTCCAAACTCGATAGCCGCTCTCTGCGCGGCCGCACAGCTCGATCCAGAGGGCCATGAAGCCTTCCGGAAGGCGGTATTCGCCGCGCTATGGCAAGAGCAGCGCGACATCGCCGATCCACAAATCCTCGCAGAATGTCTCTCGCGCGCGGGCAGAGATCCAGATCTGGCTTACCGGTCCATTTCGTTCGATTCCCGTGCGACTTTGACTGCCGAAACAGAGACCGCCTATGCGAACGGAATCTTCGGCGTCCCAACTTTTGTCTATGAGACCGAAGTGTTTTTCGGCAATGATCGGCTGGAAATGTTGAATTGGCGACTACGTCGCGAGAATCCGGTCGTTCGCGTGTGATCACCATGAGGCGCGGGTAGCTTTGAATGTGGTCGACCGGCCGCGTCTCATTTCAGGTGTGAATGCCCTACTCCCTCGCCATCTTCGATCTCGACGGCACGCTCGCCGACAGCTTTCCGTGGTTTCTGCGCAACATCAACGACGTTGCCGATCGCTTCGGCTTTCGCCGCGTGGCGGATGAGGATGTCGAGGGGCTGCGGCATGCCGGGACCCGTGAAATTCTGAATCATCTCGAGGTGCCCTTATGGAAGCTGCCGGCAATCGCGCGGCATGCGCGGCGACTGAAGGCGGAGGCGATGGCGGAGATTTCCCTGTTCGCCGGCGTCGAGGCCATGCTGCAGACGCTTGCCGCAGGCGGCGTGCAACTCGCACTGGTGACCTCGGACAGCGAAGCCAATGCGCGCGAGAAGTTAGGTGCGGCAGCTCATCTGTTCGCGCATTTCGACTGTGCCGCCTCGCTGTTCGGTAAGCCCGCCAAATTCCGCCGGGTCATCCGCCGCGCTGGCGTACAGCCGGCACAGGTCATCGCGATCGGTGACGAGGTTCGCGACATCGAGGCGGCGCGCAGCGTTGGCATTGCCTGCGGCGCTGTTTGCTGGGGCTATGCCGCGCCGGCAGCGTTACGGGGGCAAGGGCCGGATCACACATTCGAGCGGATCGACGAGATTGCGGATGTGCTATGTCGGTCCCCGCTGAAGCAAGCGTAGGGGGGTTAGCGAAGCGTAACCCACCACTTTTGCCGTCGCACGCGAAGAGGTGGGTTACGCCTAGCGGACTGCGCTTCGCGCAGCCGCAGGGCTAACCCACCCTACGCACTGATAAGGAGGTGACGATGCCCATCACGGAAGCCGCCCGTTTAAAACTCCTGGCGCCGCCTGTCGGCAGGGTGCGCGTCGTGCTCGACACCGATACCTACAACGAAATCGACGATCAGTTTGCGCTCGTCCAGTTGCTGCTCTCGAAGGAGCGTTTCGACGTCGAGGCGATCTACGCCGCGCCGTTCTTCAACAAGCGCGCGGACAGCCCGGGCCACGGCATGGAGCTGAGCTATCAGGAAATCCTGCGCCTGCTGGAGCGTCTGAACGTTTCGCCTGAGGGTCTGGTTCATCGCGGGGTCACCGACTATGTCGGCGCCCAGAAGCAAGCCCGCGAGGCGCCGGCGGTCGATGACATGATCGCGCGAGCGCGGGCCGGATCGCCTGACAGGCCGCTCTACATCGTTGCCATCGGTGCCATCAGCAACGTTGCCTCGGTGCTTCTCAAAGCGCCCGATATGAGGGATCGCGTCGTGGTGGTGTGGCTTGGGGGCCATGCGCTGGAATGGCCGCACACCATCGAGTTCAATCTCAAGCAGGATGTCGGCGGCGCCCAGGTGCTGTTCGACAGCGGCGTGCCCCTGGTGCTCGTACCGTGCAAGGGGGTTACCTCCCATCTGCACAGCACGGTGCCGGAGATCGAGCGCTACGTCGAACCGCGCGGTAACATTGGCGCGTTCCTGGCGATGCGCTTCAAGGAGTATTCGTCCGATCATCTCGGCTGGTCGAAGGAAATCTGGGACATGGCGCCGGTAGGCTGGCTTCTCAATCCCGATTGGGCGCCGAGCGTGATCATTCCCGCACCGGTCGTGACGGAGCAGATGACGTGGAGCATCGATCGCAGGCGGCATGCGATCCGGTACGTGACCTACGTCGATCGCAATCCGATTTTGCGGGACTTCTTTTTGAAGCTGAAGGCATTTGCCGCGGCGAAGACGTCGTAGGGTGGGTTAGCCCTGCGGCTGCGCGAAGCGCGGTCCGCTGGCGCAACCCACCGCTTCTCTCGACGCGCGGTGAGTAAAGAGGTGGGTTACGCTTCGCTAACCCACCCTACGAATTTTACTCCGTTCGCCTGAGAAACGCCCCGAACGCACGCGGGCCGTCGCCGACCTTGACCTCGCCGATCAGCTTCAGCTCGACGGCATCGATGATGCTGAGCGTATTGCTCTCCCAATTCGCCACGATGATGCGCTTGCCGTCGGCGGTCGCGGCGATGCCTTCCGGATAGTCGCCGACACTGATCCGCTTGACGGGCTTCAGCGTTGCGAGATCGAATACGCTGACCGTGCCGCCATACTGGTCGGTGACGAAGCCGCGGCCTAAGGCCAGCGCCACCGCATAGGGCCGCATGCCCACCGGCACGCGGCCGGTCTCGCGCGCCTCGGCGATATCGATCACGGAGACGTCGTTCGAGCCGACATTGGCCGCGAACGCGCGCTTGCCCTCGGCATCGATGGTGACGCCGAACGGCCGCGTGCCGACCTTGACGACCGCCCGCCGTTCGCGTGTTGCGGTGTCGACGATGGAGATGCTGTCGTCGTCGCGATCCGCCGACAGCAGCAAGCGGCCATCAGGCGTCACCGCGAGCCCGGAAGGCGAGGCGCCGACCGCAATGCTCGCCACGACGCCCCTCGCCTGCGGGTCGATCACGCGCACCGCCGCCGCATACCAGTCGGCGACGTAGACGGCCTTGCCATCGGGCGCCACAGCGATGCCGAGCGGGCCGCCGCCGACGTCGACACGGCCAATCACGCTGCGCGCCGCGGCGTCGACCACGGCCAACGCTTTGCCGTCAGGGCTCGTCACATAGGCAAAACGACCGTCGGCGGAGACGGCGACGCCCGCCGGCTTGCCGCCGATCGGAACCGTGGCGACGGCGCGCGAGGTCGCGAGATCCACCACCGTGAGCTCATCGCTGAGCTGGTTGGTGACGAACGCCTCCTCGGCCGCGGCACGGCCGAGGTTTGCTGCAAAGCTGGCGGCCAGCGCCGCCAGCACCAGAACGCGCACGCTCAGCTTCCGCTCTCGATCTTCTTCTTCAGCGCCTCGAGGCCGCCCTTGTAGAGCCCGCTCACCGCCTGCTTGGCGGCCTCGTCGCTCAACTCCGGCGGCGGGTCATTGTTGGGAAAACCGCGATAGAACGCGCCGGCCCATTCCAGCTTGGTCTTGCCTTCGGGCGCGGGCGACACCGTCAGCGTCGAGGAATAATTGGTGACCGGGAGCACCTTCACGTCGACGGCCGTGATCCGGTACGAATAGCTCATCATATCGGGCTCGTATTTGTAGAGCTCCTCGTCGATGGTCGCGCCGGTCCCCAGCGTCAGGCGCCGCGTTGCCCCGATCTCGTTGCCCTTCTCGCCCTCGGTCTTGCTGACGCCCGCGAGCCAGCTCATGTCCTGGAAATTGGAGATCACCGCCCAGACCTTGGCCTGCGGCGCGTTGATCTCGATGGATTCCCGCACCTTCTGCCGGGTCGGTCCATGCGCCCAGGCTGCTGTAAGAGCCGTCGTCCCCACCGCCAGCGCCGCCATCACGGCCAGCGCCGTCCTCGTCGTCACCCTCATGTCGTATCCTCGTTCGCGTCTCGTTGACCTTGCGCGACTGACGCGCGCTGCGGGCATCGTAGCGCAGTTTTGGACGGGATCGAGGCCCTTCGTGGTACCCGGTGGTCTGGGGGGGCGTGTTCACCCCCTTGTCCCGTGCCCTACTCGTCCTGGAGCGCTGCATCGATGAATCCGGCCGGATCATCGCAGAACTCGCGCATCACCTTGAAATGGTCGGTCTCCCACAAGGTCACCGGCTCCAGTCCGCCTTTGGTCAGTCGCAGCAGGGTCGCATTGGGATAGGCCATCAGCATCGGCGCGTGCGTGGCCATGATGACCTGGCAGATGCGGGAGTCTTCCATCCGCCGCAGCAACTTCAGGAATTCGATCTGGCGCGACGGTGAGAGCGCAGATTCCGGCTCGTCGAAGATGAAAATGCCCTGGCGCTGGCAGCGCTCCTCGAAAAAGCGCAGGAAGCCTTCACCATGGGAGTGGGAGAGGAAGTCCGGTGGCGGGCCTCCGAACGGGTCGTCGAGCGCCGCTTGATCGAGGTAACGCGCCACCGAGAAGAAACTTTCGGCGCGGAAGAACCAGCCGTTGGTGATCTTGGGCAGCCAGCTCGCGCGCAGCGCCTTCGAGAGCTGGCCGCCCATCTTCTCCAGCGCACTGGAATGATCGACCGGCCTGTAGCCCTTTCCACCGCCTGCTTCGTCGTAGCCGGCAAGAGCAGCAATGCCTTCCAGAATGGTGGACTTGCCGGCGCCATTCTCGCCGACAATGATGGTGGTGGCCGAGTCAAAGCAAAGTTCGAAGTCGCCCGCGAAGATGGGAAGGCAGAACGGATAGGCTTCGCGATCGCCAATTTTGGGCGCATCGAGCCAGACCCGCTTTAGATACGGCGCCGGCAGGTTGATCGTGCGATTGCCTCTCCGGCCCATTCTCGGCTCCTCAGCCTGCTCTCATCCTGAGAACATAATAAGAACATCATCGCGAAGGAAGTGGCATCTGCCAAGCAGCACAAGCCCCGGCAGCACCCTAGTCCAGCACTTCCAGCACCAGCTCCATCGTCATCAGCACGGGATTGTCGCCACGAACCAGGCGGCCGTCGGCGAGGCCGCCGGTGTAGTCGACCAGGGCGACATCGAGCTCCGCCTCCAGCGCACCGGAGGCGCCGGGCGCGATCGCGCCGGCGGTCACCGCCAGCTCGGTCGCAAACGGCTCGGTCACGCCGCCATGGGTGAAGCGCGCGCCGATGGTCGAGCCGACGCCGCCATGGATTTTCGCGCGCGCGATGCCGTGCTCACGGCAGAAGCCTTCGAGCGCGCCGGCAAAGTCCTGGTTTGGCCGGAGCCGCAGCGCGAAGGCGCGGCTGGTGGTGCGGGCACCGCTCGGCGGACAAGCCACCGGCCCGAACAGCTTGAAGTTGGTTTCGCCGTCAGGCTCCGCCGTGAACATCGCGCCGTCGATACCGAACGCCGCGACCTCGAACGGCTCGGCAACGACAGTCTCCTCCGGCAGCATGTGGCCGCCGCTGGCGCGACCGTCCGCCTCGGTCCAGAGCCCGTGGCAGTGAAAGAACGGCGCGCCGTCGCGCCTGCCCAGCGTCAGGCTGCCGAGCTTCAAGCGCGTCATGCCCTGGGGGCGAAAGGTATCGCTGTAGAATGCGGCGTTCTCGCCAGTCTTGGACAGCGCCGGCATCACGTAAGCGAACGGGCCCAGTGCACCTTGACCGAAGCTGAGAACGCCACCGGCAAAGCCCTCCGCCGCAAAGCCGCGGCGCGCAGCTTCGAGCAGCGGCATGCCGGCCTCGAGCCTGAACGCGAAGGCCCGCCCCCTCACCTCCACCCACTGGATACGCTCCGCGACCGGCGTGCCCGGCTGCTTGATGCTCCGCATGATCAGCGCTCAGCCCGCCTGCTTGTTGTCGAGATCGAGCAGGCCGCGCGCCTCGAGTTCGTCACGCACCATCCGCTTGGGGACCTTGCCATAGCCCGACTTCGGCAGCGCCTCCCAGAAAAAGAAGCGCTTCGGCATCTTGTAACGCGGCACCTTGGGGCCGAGGAACGCGGCCATCTCCGCCTCGCCCACGGGTTTTGCCCCTTCGCGCGCAACGCAGACCGCAACGCCGACTTCGCCCCAGGTCGGATCGGGTACACCGAGGACGGCGACCTCGCCGACCGCGGGATGCGTCAAGATCTTCTCCTCGATCTCGCGCGGATAGATGTTGGAGCCGCCGGAAATGTACATGTCGGAGGCACGTCCCGTGATGTAGACGAACCCCTCCTCGTCCATGTGGCCGAGATCGCCCGTGCGGAACCAACCGTTGCGAAACGCCTTCGCATTGGCTTCGGGATTGTCGTAATAGCCGGCGAACACGGCCGGCCCGATCACGCAGATCTCGCCGCTCTGGTTGGCCCCAAGCTCGCGGCCCTCGTCATCCTGGATCGAGACCTGCATGCCCGTGCGCTCGAAACCGCAGGTGCCGATCTTGGCATGCGGACCGTCCTCGACATCGTGCAGCGCGGCCGGAAGGACGGTGATGTTGCCGGTGACTTCGCCAAGGCCAAAATACTGCACGATGACCTTGCCGAGCTTGTTCAGCGCGGTCTTCTGGTCCTCGCGATACATCGGCGCGCCCGCATAGATCACCTGGCGCAGCGAGGAATGGTCGAACTTGTCGACCGCGGGATGCTCGACCATCATCTTCAGGATCGTCGGCACTGTGAAGAGATTGCTGACGCGATGCGTCTCGATCAGGCGGAACGCCTCGCTGATGTCGAATTTTTCGGTCGGCAGCAGCACGGTGCGCGCGGCGCGCGCCGTCTGCATCAACTGATGCACGCCGGCGCCATGCGACAGTGGCGCAACCACGAGCGAGGCATCCGCTTCGGTGGTGCCCGGCGTCAGATCCGCAAGGTGATTGGTGACTACGAAACCCATCTGGCCATGCGTGAGCACGGCCGCCTTGGAACGGCCGGTGGTGCCGGAAGTGAAGAAGAACCAGCAGGGATCGTCATGCTCGACGGCGACGTTCTCGACCGTGACGCCGGCATGCCTGTCGATCGCCTCCGCCACGGTGGTCTCACCAAACGCGCCGTCACCGATGCGCCAGATGAACTCCAGCGCGCTGCCGGTCACGGCCGCGGCATGCTCGGCAAAATCGCCGTGGCACAGGAACCCTCTCGCGCCGGAGGCCTGCGCGAGATAGGCAACCTCGTCCGGCATCAGGCGGAAGTTCGTGGGCACCCAGACCGCGCCGAGCCGGAAGGCGGCGAACATCGAGAAGAACATCTCGTCGCCATTCTTGGAATGGACGAGGATGCGGTCGCCTTTGCTGATGCCGCGCGCGGCGAGCGCAGCAGCAAGCGCGGACACCTGCGCGTCGATCTCGCGCCAGCTCCAGGATCGGTCGCCCCACACGAAACCCGGCCGCGCCCCGTGCCGCCGCGCATTCTGGGTCAGCATGTGAGCGAGGTTCATGACGCGGCGCGACATCCGCAATGGCTGCATGGGGCTTCCTCTTCGCTGGCGGACGGCTCGCAAGCGGGCCGCTCTTCGCGGCTCATTTATCGCCATCATCAGCGGCGCGGCAAGGCCGCCCGCCGCAGAGCCCCATTACGGCATCTTGAACGCGAAGGGCGTTGCAGTAATCGCCTTCTCTCCTTGAAGCAGGATGGCGAGCCGTGCCCGCCGCACATAGCCATCGAATAAGCGACGCACATTGCCGTTGGCAGCGTCACCAGAACGTCCTCACGCAGCCGTCGCGATCGCCTCGATCGTTCAGGGAATCTTAAACATGATCGGCGCAATCTTGAGCCGTCTCCGCGTACAGAGTTCCGCACCATGTCCAAAGCGCCCGCCTTTCTCCTGTTGTCGCTGGCGCTCGCCGGGTGTGCCGCGGCCCCGCAAGCACGGCTTGCCTCCGATCCCGCTTACGCGCCGGCCCGTTACGCCTGGGACGGTGCGGGCGAGGACCCCAATCAGCCAAAGCCAGCGCATACGCCACGGACCGCCGCGCGAACCGGCCCGGACAAATCGGCCGCGGCACTCGAATCTTACGCGAAGGAGTCGTCGCAGGGCCAGGACGGTAGCGAGGCCGACCAGGACGCACAGGTCAAGCGATCGCTCGTCATCTGCAAGGGTTGCCTGCACCCGCAGCCTGCCGAGGATCCGCGTCTCGCCAGGGTCGCCGATTGAACCAAATCGCCGCTGCAAACCTCTACTGAGATACACCGCCGCCCGTCTATAAGAGCGGTGCAACCTATCTCAGGACACCCCATGCTCACCCGCCGCACGTTCGTCGCAGCCTCGCTTCTCGCCTCCGTCAACGCAGCCGCCGCACAAGCTCCCTCAGCCGACGATCCCGTCGCGATCCTGACCGCGATCTACACCCGCGCCGCCAAGGGCAAAGGCGATGGCGGCGGCGCCTTCATCATCGAGACCAAGGCGGCCAAGGCAAAATATCTCTCTAGATCGCTGATCGCGCTGTGGGCGAAGGCCGACGCGCACACGCCGAAGGGCGATGTCGGGCCGATCGATTTCGATCCCGTCACCAACTCGCAGGACCCTGACGTCAAATCGTTCAAGGTCGACACGGAGAAGCTCGAGGCCGACAAGGCCACGATCGCGGTGACCATCATCGGGCGTCGCAACGACCGCAAACCCGCCGACCAGGTCGTGCGTTATGACTTCGTGCGCGAGGCCAATAGCTGGAAGATCGACGACATCAAGGGCGAGTCCGATGGGCAAGCCTGGTCGATCCGCAAGATGCTGACGGAGTCGCTGAAGATCTGACGGGAGACGACATGAGCGACGTCATCGACAACAAGGCTCATCACCGCTTCGAGCTCGAGGTGGAAGGTCATCTCGCCACCGAACATTACAAGCTCGACGGCAACGTCATCACCTTCGAGCATACGGAGGTGCCGAAGGAGCTCGGCGGCAAGGGCGTCGGCTCAAGGCTCGTGCAAGGCGCGCTCGACCAGATCCGCGCCGCAGGCCTGAGGCTGATCCCGCAATGTCCCTTCGTGAAGACCTGGATCGACAAGCATCCGGACTACGCTGATCTCGTGACGTGAAAAGTGGGCGCAGGCCCGCCGATCCCGCGGCGGGCCATGCGCGCACCCATGCCTATTGCCCGTGTTTGAGCATGTCCTGGTCGCTCAGCTCCCAATCCTGCCAGAGCTGGAGAATGCCGAGCAGCACCACCAGCGCGCCGAGGCTGGTATGGTAGACACGCAGAAAGCCTTCGCCGGAATAGCCGAGGACATAGGGCGAGACGGTGAGCCAGAGCCCGACCAGGATCGTCGCTATCTCCTGCCAGCGCTGCAACGCAACATATTCGAGCTGGCTGAGGCCAAACACGACCAGGCCGGCTGCGACCGCGTTCAGGATCACCGCCTGGTGCCCGACGATCACCGCATGATCCTGGATGGGAAACCACGGCGACGCAACGATCAGCGCGCCGAGCAGCATCCCGCACCAGTCTTCCCATGTCCGATGAGTATTCAGAAAACCAAAGTCCGACATCGTAACCTCCTACACAAGAGGCATACGTCGGCGGCTGGCGATCACGACACTCCGAATGTTCAGCGACCCTGCCGGCCGCATTCGGGCGTATGTCCTGCAACAAGACGTGGGAACCGGTAGCACGGTTGCAAGAGCGGACCCGTGGTTTTTTGCCAGCAAAGCGGCGTCACGCAAACGAAAACCTGCGGGGTTGATCCAACCAAGACGCGTGCTCACAGACCCACGCCGCAGCCGCAGCACGTACGAGGTCCGCTGTGCCCCCTGATAGGGGCGCATAGTGAGCAGGGTCACTGTATCGGCGAGCAAGCCGTGAGACTGTCGCGAAGATCAAATGTTTGCTGCGATGCGGCTTCTTGGAGACACACCGATGAACGTCATCATTCAGAAGCTCAATGGGCTATGGCACCTGATCGTGGGGTCGTGCCAGATCCGAACGCCGTTCCTGGAGAATCAGGATCGAGAGTTGGTGGTTACGTACGCCCGGCGTGCATACCCAGGGGCCAAGATTTTCGAACGCTGTTGAGTTCAACAGTTGCGCCTCCAACGGTTCGCTGATGGGCCATAACCGGAAGTAACCGCTTCGCCGGTTCTACATTTGACGACCTCTGCGTCACTCATTCGGGAAGTCCTGCTTTACGCAGACCGTCGATAAATACCTGGAGCTTTGACGAACTGGTGCGGGCCACCCATTCAGCAATGCGAAAATTGGGTTCGAGCTCCAGCATTTGGGTAACCGCCGCTTTCATTTCTGCTTCGCGTCCGAGATGTGCCAAGGCCACCGCGAGGCAGCGATACACCATCGAAGAAACGTGGTTCTTGCGAAGGGCTTTTCTTGCAAACTCGACCGCCTCGTCGAAGCGCCGAAGGTCGATGCAGGCAATGCCCATTCCCGTGAACATCAGGAAAATCCAGGGGTCGACGGGGCTCAGGCGGATGGCGCGCTCGATACTCCGGAGTGCTTCGTCAGGCTGCCCCACATGCCGATAAGTCAAGCCTCTCCTGTGCCAGGCGTTCGCTGAGTTTGGATTGAGAGCGACGGCGCGGTCCACCAGCTCGATAGCAGCGTCGATATCGCCAGAGAAAGCCGTTACCCGACCCGCGATGGCAAGCGCCTCCGGGTCGTTCTCGTCAACACTTAGTGCCAATCGCGAAAGCCGCGCCGCTTCTTCAATCACTGACTTCGGATCGACAGCCCATCCATGACTGATATTGTGAAGGTGGCAACTTGCTGCAAACGACGCCGCAGTACCATACCGAGGGTCAATCTCCAAAGCACGATACAACAGCTGGAGAGCCTCTGCTGAGCCCTCGCGGGTAGAAGAATAAAGCCGTGGTGCGGCTCGGAGGTAAAGATCATATGCGCTGAGGTCGTCTGGCCGCCGCCGCGTCGCCAGTTCGATTTCAGCCTGCAACAATCTTGGCGCGATTGCGGAGACAACCCTCTCCGTCATCTGGTCTTGAAGAGCAAAAATATCGCTCAAGTCGCCCTCAAATCGATCCGCCCAAAGATGGGACCCGATCGCCGCATCGATCAATTGGCCGGTAATGCGGACTTTTCCGGCAGCTTTACGGACGCTGCCTTCAAGGACGTAGCGCACGCCAAGCTCGCGCCCGACCTGTTTGATATCGACGGCTCTGCCCTTGTACGCAAAACTCGAATTACGCGCGATGACGAACAGCGCCTTGAACCGTGAGAGCGCTGTCGTGATCTCTTCCACCATTCCGTCAGCAAAATACTCCTGCTCCGGATCACCGCTCATGTTCTGGAACGGCAGAACCGCGATAGAGGGCTTGTCGGGAAGAACGAGAGGTTGACTGGTCTCGGCCGATGATTTCGTCGGCGGTGCCAAGGAAGAGCCGGCATCAATCCGACAACGCCAGGCCCGCATAGGTTCAGCAATATTCTTCAACGGTTGCGGTCCCATATCCTCGAGGGCCATATCGACCTTGCCGCGGATCTGCCGGTAGGCATCATCGGAAATGCAGATGCCACCGGGCTCTGCCAATCCTTCCAGACGCGCCGCGATATTCACGCTGTCGCCAAATATGTCGTTTTCATCGACGATAATGTCGCCGACGTGAACACCGATCCGAAATTCAATCCTTTCTTGCTGCGCTACGTCGATATTCTGAGCAGCCATACCGCGCTGGACTTCGGCGGCGCACCGGGCTGCGTCTACTGCGCTGCCGAACTCGACCAGCATGCCGTCGCCCGTCGTCTTGACGATGCGACCTCGATGCGCGGCGATGGAGGGATCGAGTAGCGTCTTTCGGAACAATTTCAGATTGGCGAGCGTGCGTTCCTCATCAAGGCCCATCAATCGGCTATAACCGGCCACGTCTGCCGCCAGCACCGCCGCCAGTCGCCTTTCCACGCGCTCGCTGCTCAATATCACCCCCATGCTTCGGGGAAACGAATGCCTACATAGCAGAAATCGTAGGCCGATGTCTGGCTAGACCCAATGTCCGATTTGGCTAGGCATATGTCATCCGCTTCAGCAACCGTAACATCCGCCGCTACGCTGGGTATGATCGCTGGTCGTCACCCAGCTTGGGTCAGCGCACGAAGCCAACTTCATTCTTTCGCGAGGCGCTTTGCAGCCGCCTCGCCTTGGTCGGCATCCAACCGCGCACTTGATCAAACCTCGAACCTTCCCTCGATCGCATAGACTAATGGTTGCGTCCCGCATGCTGGGTACCGAAAACCTCTCAGCCCGTGCCGGGGCGCCACCGAACATCAAGCTGGTCGTTAAAACTCCCGGCACATAACAGCGTAACATCCGCAGGCTTCTGACAAAGCGTTGACGGCTCGCGTCGGCGCTGGCGGCCGAATACAGTGTGGACAGTCGCGTCGCCGCCGGTCGGTTGGCTGGATGTCTGCTTATCCGCTGATAGCGGCGGAATAGCAGACATCCCTCAACTACCGCTTGGGGCCCAAAGACAAAAGACGGGCAATCGGTTGATCATGATGGCCGAGCAGGGATCGCAAACTGAAAGAGAGCCCCGCGCGGCTGGCAAGCGCTGACCCAAAGGCGTCCGCCATGGGCTTCGACGATTGAACGGCAGATTGTTAGCCCCATTCCCATGCCGTTGGGTTTTGTCGTGTAGAATGGTTCAAACAGACGCGAGAGGGTCTCCGGGCTAAGCCCAGGACCCGTGTCCTGAACCCCAACGTACAGATCGTTCAATTCGATCTGATGGGTGGTGATTAGCACCTGTCGAGCGCCCTCACTAACTGCGCCCATCGCTTGCAGCGCGTTGAGAATGAGGTTAAGGGCGACTTGCTGAAGTTGGACCCGATCACCGGCAATGATAGGCAGGCCCTTCGCGAGTTGGCTCTCCACTGAGATCCCGTTCTTCAGCGCTTCTCCTCGGGTAAGGTCAATCACCTCCTGTAGAGCCTCGTTCATATCTACCCGATCTAATCGGGGCGACGCCTTCTGCATGAGCGCACGCATTCGACCGACGATGGCACCGACCCGGTCAGCGTCCTTGAGGGCAGCGGCGAGCGCTTCTCTGACCTCCCGCAAATCTGAAGGGTTTCTATCCAGGAAATGCAGCGCCGCAATAACGTTGTTGCGCGCCGCGGCAATCGGCTGATTGACCTCATGCGTGATAGAGGCGCTGAGTTCCCCCATTGTTACGACGCGGTTCGTGTGCGCCAGCTGCATCTGCAACTCGCGCAGCTCCCGCTCGCGGCGGGTGATCTCTAGGGCAATGGCAGCCTGCGCGGCGAAGTCCGTGACCAGCTCAATCTCGTTCTCCGTAAAGGGCTCTATGCGCCGCCGCCCAACACCAAGCGTTCCTATTAGCTCGTCGTTTCTGAGCATCGGCACGATGAGGGCTGCCCGAACACCTAGTTTGGATAGATACTCTCGGTCAGTTTCTCCGGCAGAATTGCATTCGAGATGTGTGGCTAAGTCGGGGATGTGGAGAGGTGACTTGCTTGCGTAGAGGCGACCTAGAAAGCTGCCGTGTTCCCAGAGCGTTGGAGGCAGATACATCTCTGACACTGCGGGACTCAGGTTATATGCAACGAGACGAAAGCCTGCGTCCTCGGCCAAACGGAAGGCGCCCGAATCTGCTCGGCACAGACGTACTGCGCTGTCGATGATCGTGTCGAATGTGGGCTGCAAGTCATGTGGCGACCCGGCAATAGCGCGCAGCACTTCCGAGATGGCCGCCCGTTGCCGAAGAATCTCGGCCAGCTCCTTTTGCAAACGGCCATGAGCAGCTTCATGCGCTTCGCCGGTTTCGAGCTGGTCCATCGCCGCTCCTTTCCCAAACTACATTGCAGCGCGTCGAATGGACGCCGGGACTCGGCAATGCGCCGCTGCTGGCCGAGAACTGTCGCAAACTTTCAATGCCGCGTTCTCCTTTGAGCCGCCTAAACCTAAGGCCTTCTAGCGCGATATGGAAAGTCGAGAACTTTCCTCCCAAAATATGGAAGAGGAGCCTGATGGATCGCCTGGAAGCGATGTCGACCGCCTGAGAGGCTATCGCCCCAGCTGCCCCTCGGAGGTCTGTATCGGGTCACGAGCAGTAATGCTCTGACTGATCGCAAGATTTCCGCTCGACCATCAGAAAGCTACGTCTGCGCCTTTGTAAATACACGCCTTATGACGCGCCAAGCCTCGCTGATAGCGGCGGAATAGCAGACATCCCTCAACTGCCGGTTGGGGCAACTTCCGGACTCATGCATTGCAGCAAGCGGGACTGCTATTCGATCACCTCATCGGCGACGCTCAACAACGCTGGTGGGACCGTGATGCCGAGCGTCTTTGCCGTTTTGAGATTGATTGACAACGTCATCTTGGTCGGAAACTCCACCGGCAGCGCGCTTGGCGCAGCGCCGTGCAGAATCTCGTTAACGAAATAAGCGGCGCGGCGATAGCACCAGCGCAAGTCGACACCGTAGCTGATCAGCCCGCCATCCTGTACGTGCTCACGATACCCGTACACTGTGGGCAGCCGCTTCGCGGCGGCGAATTCGGCAATTTGCCGTCCCACACTCAACAGCAGCCCGGTCTGCAGAACGATGACGACGTCGACCTGCGAACTTGCGAGCGTCTTCAAGGCAAGTTCGATCTCCGTCGGATTGTTGACATCGGCCTCCACGACCGTCATTTCGAGCGCCTCGGCTGCTTCGGCCAATTCCCTTCGCTGCGGAGGGGCCTTCGGATCGTGAAGGTTGGTGAGAAGCCCGATCCGCCTTGCGCCCGGAGCAATCTCGCGGGCAATCTCCATTTGCTTGGCGGGCAATCCAGCGACATAGGGCTCGATCCCCGTCACATTGCCCCCGGGCCGCGCTTCGCTCGCGATCAGTCCGATATGGACGGCATCAGCCAGCGCCGGGCAGACGATCGGGATCACCGACGTCGCAGCGTGTGCCGGAACTGCGGCATTGACGGCAGCGGCCACGATCACAGCGGGCTTCAGCGCCACGATTTCCTGTGTGAGCCGCGGCAGCCGGCCCTGAAATCCCTCGGCATAGCGGGGCACAAACTCGAAGTCCCGGCCATCCACATAACCGAAGCCCCGCATGCCATCCAGAAAATCATCGGCAAACGCCCCCGCCATCTTGCTTTCTGATCCGGACAGCCAGGCGATGCGGGGCCGCTCCTTTTCCGAGCTTTGCGACCATGCCCCGACCGGCCAAGTGACCACCGCGCCGCCCAAAGCGCCGAGGAATATCCGTCTACCGATGTGGACTATCATCGGGGGATCTCACTGGATGGCGTTCCCAATGAGAGACAATATCATCAAAGCGCGCAGTCGCCCACGAGCAGTAATGCTCTGACTGATCGCAAGATTTCCGCTCGACCATCAGAAAGCTGACGTCTGCGCCTTTATGAATACACACCTTATGACGCGCCAAGCCTCTGCAGCGCCTCGCGTGCCGTCGGAAGGCCCGGTCTCAATTCCAGCGCCTTGCGGAAATCGGCGATCGCGCCCTGCTTGTCGCCGAGCTGCATCTTGGCCTGGCCGCGGTTATTCCAGGAAAACGCATCCGAGGGATCGTATTGCAGCGCCTTGTCGTAGTTGGAAAGGCCGCCTCTGTTATCGCCCTGAAAGAGCCGGATCATGCCGCGATTGCGCCAGCCGCGCGCATCGGTCGGCGCCAGCCGGATCGCCTCGCCATAGTCTGCGGCGGCGCGATCGAGTTGCTCGCTGTCGCGATAGACGTTGCCGCGGTCGATATAGGCGAGCAGATCGGGCGCAAGCCTGATGCGCGTCGTGTAGTCGGCGAGCGCGTGCGCCATGTCGCGCTTGCGATAGAAGGCCAGGCCGCGATTGCCGTAAGCCATGGCATAGTTGGAATTGAGCTTGATCGCGGCGTCATAGTCGGCGATCGCGCCGTCGAGGTCGCCCTTGTTGTAGCGGGACTCGCCGCGATTGTTGTAGGCAATCGCCAACGACGGATCGAGCTTGATTGCCTGGTCATAGTCGGCGATGGCGCGGTCGAAATCGTGCTTGAGGGCGTAGACGCGACCGCGATTATTGAAGGCACAGGCGGAAGTCGGATCGATCTCGATGGCCTTGTCGAGATCGCTAAGCGCGGCATCGAACTCGCGCCTATCGGTCAGGACATGGCCGCGGTTGCAATAGGCGGCGGCGAGCTTGCGCCCGGTCTCGCTGCGGGCATCGATCACCGCCGAGCACGCCTTGACGCGGTCGTCCAGCGCGGTCGTGGTCCCGATGCAGGCGTCCCAGGCCTTGGCCGCCGCCTCGCCGTCCGTGGCCGATGCCGGCGCAGCCCAGGCAAGCGTCAGCATGGCCAGCGAGGCCACAAGACCGATCGAGACACGCATGTGACGGATATCTCCCCTGCGACGATGTCCCTTGGTCGCGTCTTGGCAGAGGCGGGTTCACACGCCTAGATCTGGGCCTGCAACGACTGACGGGAAGGATAGGCATGTCGGCAGCGGT
Source organism: Bradyrhizobium sp. UFLA05-109 (assembly GCF_054185165.1). Taxonomy (NCBI): domain Bacteria; kingdom Pseudomonadati; phylum Pseudomonadota; class Alphaproteobacteria; order Hyphomicrobiales; family Nitrobacteraceae; genus Bradyrhizobium; species Bradyrhizobium sp. UFLA05-109. Next base: position 116,564 of record NZ_JBBIAR010000012.1, read on the forward strand.
ACGTGACAACAAGGACAAGAGCCGTTTCGAGCTCGATGTCGGCCAGGAGGTCGCCTTCGCCAATTACCGGCTGACGCCGTCGGCAGTCATCATCACCCACACCGAGACGCCGCGCGCCCTGCGGGGCCGCGGCATCGCATCCGAGCTGATCAAGGGTGCGCTGGAATTGATCCGGCGCGATGGCAGGAAGGTGGTCGCCGGCTGCGGCTTTGTCGTCGACTATCTCGACAAGCACCCGGAATATGCAGACCTCGTCGCGTAGGACCGGAGACTAAAAAGGCCCGCGATCACGCGGGCCTTTTTCGACGTCGAGGGCGCTTGCCGTCAGTGCTTGATCTCCGGCGGCAGCTTGCCGCCATTGGCGGCGAGCTTGGACATCACCTGCTTGTGCAGCCAGACGTTCATGGTGGCGGAATCGTTGGTGTCGCCGGTGTAGCCGAGCTCCTTGGCGAGCTCCTTGCGCGCGGCAAGGCTGGAGTCGATGTCGAGCGCTTTCATGAGGTCGACGATCGAGGTGCGCCATTCCAGCTTCTCGCCCTTGTGCGCGGCGACCGCCTTGTCGACGATCGCGGCCACGTCCACGGTCTGCGCGGGAGCGGCGGATGGCGCAGCGGAAGGTGCGGCAGACGGCGCCGACGCTGAGGGAGCGGAGCCTGCCGGCGTCTCGCCGGAGGTCGCGCTGCCGGCCGGCGCAGCCGCGGCAGGATGGCTGCCGAAGATCGCGCTGGCGATTTTACCGAAAATGCTCATGTCTGCTCCCCGAAAAGGATCCGTTGGAAGGGCCTCGGATGTCAACCTGAAGGCCGAGTTTCTGTGCCGCGTCCGCTGCCTGGGCGAAGCACATCACAGCATCAGCTTATCTGCGGCGAAATGACGACCGAATGACATATTCGCGGTTGCACTGCGACATCGAATTTCACCCAAGCGTGAGGGACAGGCCCTGCGAATGGGAGTACGCTTTCATTTCAGTTCGCGATCCCCGCCGGTCTTCGCGTCTGGTTTGGAATTGCGATTGTCCAGAAAATAGCGGCCGCTTGCGCCGTTTGGCGGCGCGGCATGTGGCCGCGCGGCAAGGGAGCAAGCGACCATGGCCACACTCTACCAGGGCAATGTCCCCAGCATGGTCCAGTCCGCTGACGCGGCTGGACCGGTCATCCGGACCATTCAACTGTCCGACCTGCACGACGCGCTCAAGCTCGGCTGGGAGGATTTCAAGGCCGTGCCGAGCCACGCCATCATCCTCTGCATCATTTATCCGGTGCTGGGCCTCGTGCTCGCACGCGGGGCGATGGGCTATTCGGTGCTGCCGCTGCTGTTTCCGCTGGCAGCGGGCTTTGCGCTGATCGGCCCGTTCGCGGCACTCGGTCTTTACGAATTGAGCAGCCGTCGCGAACGCGGCGAGAACGCCAGCGCCTGGGATGCCATGGACGTACTGCGTTCGCCCTCCTTCGGTGCCATGCTCGGGCTCGGCGTACTCTTGCTTGCGCTGTTCGTGACATGGGTCGCGACCGCGCAGGCGATCTACGTAGCGGCGTTCGGCTACGAAGGCGTCAACAGCATTGCGGACTTTGTCACGCGCGTGCTGACGACAGCGCAGGGCTGGTGGCTGATCGTGGTCGGCTGCGGCGTCGGCTTCCTGTTCGCGCTCGCCGCGCTCTGCATCAGCGTTGTCTCGTTCCCGCTGATGCTCGACCGGCACGCTAGCGCCGGCGAAGCCATGGTGACCTCGCTGCGGGCCGTGGCGAAGAACCCGGTGCCGATGGCAGCCTGGGGCCTGATCGTCGCGGCGCTGCTGGCGCTCGGCACGATCCCGGCGTTCCTCGGCCTCGCCGTCGTTATCCCCCTGCTCGGCCACGCCACCTGGCATCTCTATCGCAAGGTGATCGTATCGGATCCCAACGTACGGCATGACGCTCCGCCGCCGCGCCCGCGCAAGCCGGCTGCCGATTTTCCCGCCAACCTGTTCCCCTGGCGGAATCGGTCGGAGTAAAACGTAAATCACGTTGCTGCGAGTCCGCCGGCTGATCGCTTGCGGACTCGCTCAATATCCTTCCTTTAACCCTGCTCGTAGTTGAGCAGACGCCGCTGGCCCATGGGCCTTGTTTTAGCCGCGGTTGGAACCGACATTCCGCGCCGCCGGTCATCCACTTCACGGAATCGATTTGTTCGAATGACCCCGACGATCTCTCGTCTCGCTCTCGCAGCCTTCGCCCTCACCGCCTCGATTGCCTCAGCCGGGCCCGCGCTCGCCGCAGTCGCCTGCGGTTCCGGCAATTTCGATGCCTGGGTTGCCGACTTCAAGACCGAAGCCGCCGCCAAGGGCATCTCTCAGCAGGCGATCACGACCGGCCTTGCCGGCGTCACGCTGGATCAAAGCGTGCTGTCGCGCGACCGCTCGCAGAAGGTCTTCAGCCAGAGTTTTGAGGAGTTTTCGGGCCGCATGGTGCCACCGCGCATGCAGCGCGGCTCCAACATGATGAAGCAGTACGGCTCGGTGCTGTCGCGGATCGAGCAGACCTACGGCGTGCCGGGCGAAGTGCTGGTCGCCATCTGGGGATTGGAGACCGATTTCGGCGTCAATACCGGGAAGTTTCCGACGCTGCGCTCGCTCGCGACGCTTGCCTATGACTGCCGGCGCGCCGAACAGTTTCGCGGCGAGCTGATGGACGCGCTGCGCATCGTCCAGCGTGGCGATCTCGCACCGAGCGAAATGAAGGGTGCCTGGGCCGGCGAGCTCGGCCAGACCCAGTTCATGCCGTCATCCTGGATGAGATATGCCGTCGACTTCGACGGCAACGGTCGGCGCGATCTCCTGCACAGCGCGCCCGACGTGCTCGCATCGACCGCCAACTATCTTGCGAACTACGGTTGGCAGCGCGGCAAGGACTGGGAGCCCGGCGGCCCTAACTTTGCGGTGCTTCAGCAATGGAACAAGAGCGAGGTCTACGCCAAGACGGTCGCTTATTTCGCGACCCAGCTCGCGCGCGCTCCCTAGGAAGCTTTCGAAGAGATCGAGGGGCCGATCGCGTCGCGACCGGCCCTCCTTGTTCCCTGGCGTTTACTTGCCCGCAGTGGCGTGCATCGCCTTGTTGAGGTGCGCGCCGCACACCCCCATCTTGCCGTTCAACAGCGCGTCCTGGGCCGCAGCGATCTCCTTCTGCGCCGCGAACTTGCCGTCACCGTCGGACATGTTCTCGATCGCGGTCTCGGTCTGCTCGAGATTGGTGGCGCTGCATCCGCCCATCTTCTTCGCGGCCTGCGCGGGAGCGACGGCGAATGCGACGGCGGCAATTGCAATGACCCCTAGTAACGTCTTCATTGTTACCTTCCTTCTCTTATCGTTGCGCAGCCCGACGGCATTGCCGGAATCTGCGGGCGAGATTGTTCCTCGACCGCTGCAAGTTTTGAGAATGAATTCCCCGCGAGAATTGCGTGATATTGCGCGGCGCGCAGAGCTCTCATGCGAAATTTCTGATTTTCATTACGGTTTTGTAATTTAGCTCATGCACGCTCGGCGTGTGTGCAGCGCAGCGAGGACGTTGAGGGTCTGGGTCGGGGGTATCACGGACCGGGATCGGGGCTCAGTGCCGAGCTCAAGCGGGAATCAACGCCAGCTGCGGGACGAAGCGACTGATCAGTCCCGCCTCACGGCCGCTCGGTGGCAGCGTCCCGCGAACCGCTTCAGATGACAAAATAGTGAACTAATACTCAGTTCTATGAACCATAATGCATGCGATTCGCGCATACGAGGGATAGGGTATGAATTCCGCGTGGCGGCTTGCGGTGGGCATATTGCAACATATTTCCGCAACAGGCGGAACTCACAAGAAATGCTACAAATCCGTGATTTCTCGGGAGTTTATCACAAACTCAGGTTTACCGGGGCTGGCTCATGACGGGAGCGCCAACGGGTTAATCGTTCCTTACCAGCGCTATGCGATATCCGCTTAGCTGCATCGCAACATCGGAACTTCCGCAGTGCAGCAGTCCCTTCTATATTCATTTCAACGATGATGCTCAGGTCAAGGGCTGAATCGAACTACAGGAGACTACCATGCTGCTCTCGCTCATCCGTATGATCCACGCTTTCCGGGACTATCAGCGCAACGTTGCTGAACTCTCGCAGCTCAGCGATCGCGAACTGGCCGACATCGGCCTCGACCGTTCGGACATTCCGCGCGTTGCCGCCGGCGCCTACAAGGGCTGATTGGCCTTCACGGACCGGACCAACCGATAGCGCCCGCCTCGTGCGGGCGTTGTCGTTTCTGGGGTGAGAAACGCCATCACGGCGATTCCACTCGAGACTGAAAAGCGCTACCTGTCGCGCCCATGACAGGATCCCACTCCAAGACCAGTTCCAAGACCGTACACATCATCGGCGCGGGCCTCGCCGGCTCCGAAGCCGCCTGGCAGGTTGCCAGATCAGGCGTAGCCGTGGTGCTGCACGAGATGCGGCCGAGCCGCATGACCGAGGCCCACCGCACCGACGGGCTCGCCGAGCTCGTCTGCTCGAACTCGTTCCGCTCCGACGATGCCGCCAACAACGCCGTCGGCCTCCTGCACGCCGAAATGCGTCGTCTCGGCTCGCTGATCATGCGCGCGGCGGACGCCAACCAGGTTCCCGCAGGCGGCGCGCTGGCCGTCGACCGCGAGGGCTTTTCCGCGGCCGTCACCAAGGCGCTGAACGAGCATCCCCTGATCGAGATTGCCCGCGGCGAGGTCGGCGGCCTGCCGCCGGCCGACTGGGACAATGTGATCGTCGCGACCGGCCCCCTCACCTCTGCGCCGCTGGCGGACGCCATCCGCGAACTGACGGATGAAAGCGCGCTCGCCTTCTTCGATGCGATCGCGCCGATCGTGCACCGCGACTCCATCGACATGTCGGTCGCATGGTTCCAGTCGCGCTATGACAAGGTCGGTCCCGGCGGCAATGGCGCCGACTACATCAACTGCCCGATGACGAAGGAACAGTATGACGGCTTCGTCGCCGCGCTGATTGCCGGCGAGAAGACCGAGTTCAAGGAGTGGGAGACCAACACGCCCTATTTCGACGGCTGCCTGCCGATCGAGGTGATGGCCGAGCGCGGGCCCGAGACGTTGCGTCATGGCCCGATGAAGCCGGTCGGGCTGACCAATCCGAACGATCCGACGACCAAGCCGTACGCGATCGTGCAGCTCCGCCAGGACAACAAGCTCGGCACGCTCTACAACATCGTCGGCTTCCAGACGAAATTGAAATACGGCGAGCAGCAGCGCATCTTCCGCAGCATTCCGGGACTGGAGAAGGCCGAGTTCGCGCGCCTTGGCGGCCTGCATCGCAACACCTTCCTCAACTCGCCGAAGCTGCTCGACGGCCAGCTCCGTCTGCGCGCGCAGCCGCGGCTGCGCTTTGCCGGGCAGATGACGGGCTGCGAGGGCTATGTGGAATCCGCCAGCGTCGGCCTGATCGCCGGCCTCTATGCGGCGGCGGACGCACGTGGCGAGCAGCTCGCCAGCCCGCCGGCGACGACGGCATTGGGAGCGCTGCTCGGCCACATCACCGGCGGCCATATCGAGACCATCGAGCCGGGCACGCGCTCGTTCCAGCCGATGAACGTCAATTTCGGCCTGTTCCCGCCGCTTGCGACCCTGCCGACCAAAAAGCCGGACGGCACGCGGCTGCGCGGCAACGAGAAGACGGTCGCCAAGAAACAGGCGATGAGCGCCCGTGCGCTTGCCGATCTCGATCGCTGGATCGCCGATCACCAAAACATCGCCGCAGCGGCGTGAGCCTGTCATGAGCCTACCCAAAGAAGACGCCGCAGTGCTCGCGGCGCGCTGGACCGAGGGCGTGCTTCTGAAGCGCGACGTGTTCTCGACTGTCGAGCGCGGCCGTTTCAGGAGTGAGCGCGGAGAGGTCGATGCGGTGCTGCGCCGGCTCGACGAGGTGCCGTGGTGGTCGTTTGTGCTGGCGCGCCATCTGTTCGCGCGCGAGAAACATGCGCTGGCGCTGGCTAAGGGCCTGAACATCGGCCCCGAGCTGTTATGGGCCGGGCGTCGCGCGCTGGTCCGCGGCTTCGTCGACGGGGTCGCGCTGCATCTGGCCAAGCCGCATGGCAATGTCGCCTACTTCCGTTCCGCCAAGGACGCGCTGCGTCGGCTTCGCCGCGCCGGCATCTGCCATAACGACCTTGCGAAGGAGCAGAACTGGCTGGTCGGCCGCGACGGCCGCGCCTATGTGACCGACTTCCAGCTCGCCGCCTGCTTTGAGCGTCGCGGCCGGCTGTATCGCATTCTCGCCTACGAGGACCTCCGGCATCTGCTAAAGCACAAGCGCTCCTATGCGCCCGAGGCGCTGACGCCAAGGGAGCGCAAGATCCTGGCGAAGAAATCCTTTGCTGCTAGCCTTTGGCTCGCCACCGGCAAGAAGGTCTATCGCGCGATCACCCGCGGTCTGTTCAATTTCACCGACCGCGAGGGCGGTGGCCGCAGGCTGGTCAACGACGCGCCCGTGCTGGCCGATTTGATCCGCAAGAATCCCGCCGTGCGCGATACCGCCATCGTCGCCTTCGCCGACCGTCGATCCGGCGTCGGGCTCTACGCCTTCGTCGAGGCGGACCAGTCGGCGCTCGAAGGCCAGCTTCGCAACGAGCTCGCCGCTGCGAAGGGACCAAAGCCGCCCGAGCATATCCAGGTCGTGCATGCGCTGCCGCGCGATGCCGTCGGCAAGCCGCGCACCGAGATCCTCCAGCTCGTGGCGATGAACCAGCTCGATCTGATCGAGCCGATGATCACGAGCGACCAGGACCGCGCGTTCCTCAAGGATATCCTCGAGCAACGCAAGAACTTGCGCGACCGCTTCAACTTCGAGGCGGATTTGCCGACAAGCTAAAGGGTGGGGCTCTTTACACGTTGGGAGTCTCGATTGCGGCGACACCCCCACCCCAGCCCTCCCCCGCAAGCGGGAGAGGGAGCGCACCTCCTTCGTGGCAAACATTCAAGCCTAGTCCCGACGCGCTAGCTGCGGCTCACGTGCAGCGCGCGCTCAGGCCGGAGGCGCCGAGCTTGGCCATGACCTCATCGAGATGGGCGGCATCGCGCGTCTCGATGACGAGCTGAAGCAGCGTCGCCTTGGCCGGCAGGTCGGAGAAGGTCCGCTGGTGCGAGACCTCGATAATGTTGGCGCCGGCTTCCGCCAAGAGCGCGGCCACGGCGGCGAGCTGGCCCGGCCTGTCGGGAATGTCGAGCGACAATTGCGTCAGCCGTCCCTCGCGCGCGAGCTCGCGGGTCAGCACCGAGGCGATCAGCCGCGTGTCGATATTGCCACCGCTCAGGACAAGGCCGACCTTCTGGCCGGCAAAGCGCGAGGGATCGCTCATGATCGCAGCAAGTCCGGCGGCGCCCGCCCCCTCCACCACGGTCTTCTCGATCGAGATCAGGGTCGCAACGGCGCGCTCGAGCTCTGCCTCGTTCACGAGCGCGATGTCGTCGACGAGGCGGCGGACGATCTCGGTCGTGATCTTGCCTGGCGACTTCACGGCGATGCCTTCGGCCAGCGTGTCGCCGCGCGCGGGCAGGTTGCCGTCATGGACGGCGTTGTACATCGAGGGATAGAGCCAGGCCTCGACGCCGAGAATTCGCAAGGACGGCTTGAGCGCCTTGGCCGCAATGGCGATGCCACTGATCAGGCCGCCGCCGCCGATCGGAACGACCAGCGTATCCAGCTCCGGCACCGCCTTGAGCATCTCGAGCCCGACCGTGCCCTGCCCGGCGATGACGAGCGGATCGTCATAGGGATGGACGAAGATCATGCCGCGCGCATCGCCGCTTGCGCGCGCGAAGGCGGCGGCCTCTTCCAGGGTCGCGCCGGTGACGATCACCTCGGCGCCGTGATGCCTGGTGTTCTCGATCTTCACCATCGGCGTGCCGACCGGCATCACGATGGTCGCGGGAATGCCGAGGCGCTTGGCGTGATAGGCAACGCCCTGCGCATGATTGCCGGCCGACATCGCGATGACGCCGCGTTGCCGTTCCTCCGCAGAGAGCGCAGTCAGGCGGTTGAGGGCGCCGCGCTCCTTGAACGAGGAGGTGAACTGGAGATTTTCGAACTTGAGCCAGAGATCGCAGCCGCAGATCGCGCTCAGCGTCCGGCTGTAGTTGCAGGGCGTCTCGACGATGGCGCCGCGGACCACGTCCGCGGCCGCGCCCACGTCGGCGAGCGTGACCGGAAGGCCGCTCAGGTCGACCGCCGGATCCAGCGTGTCGTGCGAGGTGGTGTCGAGTGCTTCGGCCATAGGGTAATATAGGGCATTTGGCAGGACCCGGCGATACGGGAGCCGCTATTTGGTAAATTGCCGCGACCGCGAGGCCCGCCAGAGCGTCCACAGGGTTCCTAGCCGCGACGGCGGCTGCGGCAGGAAGGGATTGCGATCCGCGCGGGACAGGCGCGCCAGATCGCGGCGCGCCGTTGCCAGCGGCAGGAACGCCGGCCTTGCCGACGGCGGTATCTCCGCCAGCAGCGAGGTCGCCGTCGCGATATGCTTTCGCGCCTCGCTCGCAAGCTCATCCAGCGCCGCGCGCAGCGTCGGCGTCTCCTTGCCGGCAAACACCTCCTCGACGGTGCTGCCGTGGCTCTCCAGGAGTTGCTGCGGCACGAAGAGCTGCCGATGCGCGGCATCGCGCGGCAGGCTCGCGATCACCTGCACCATGCCCTGCACGAGGCCGGCGTGGCGGGCGAGATGATCGACCGCCTCAGACGGCCGCGCGCAGATCCGTGCGGCAAGCGACAACAGCGCCGAGCACGTTTCGGCGAGATACCCCTCCAGCGCGGCCATGGTTGGCATCGGGTCATTGTAGAGGTCGAACTGATGCTCCTCGACGAGTCGCGACAGCGGCTCGACCGGCAGATCGTAGTCGCGGATCGCGACCAGGAGCTCGGCGGCGACAGGATTACCCTCAGCGCTGCCATGGACATGGCCGGCCAGCATGTCGGTCCACCATTGCAGGCGGATCTCGCCCGGCAGCGGCTGGGTCACCTGATCGCGGACGCGAACGATCTCGGCGTTGAAAGCATAGAGTGCGAGCAGCGCGCGGCGCTCATTGGCTGATACGAACAGGGTCGCGGCGTAGCGCGCGAAATCGTGGCTGCGCACGAGATCGGCGCAGAAGGCAGCGTCAGTCGCTGGCGCGCTGCCGCTCATGGCACAGCGATCAGGGCCGCCGCGACCCGCCGCCGCTCGCCGATCATGATGTTGTAGGTACGCACGGCAGGGCCGGTCTGCATCGTATCCAGCACCACCCTCACCGCCTTGAGCGCCTGGCGCAGCTCTGGCGGCGGCAGCCAGACGCCGGCACCGGTGCCGATCAGAAGCGTGTCGATGCTGTTGGCCGCGGCAAAGACCCGCTCCAGCGAATAGCGGTCGATCTTGGCGGGATCGGTCACGTCCCACGCCCAGATCGCGTCGGGCAGGCACAGCAGCGAGCCGCGATGCGACATGCCGGCAAAGGCGAAGCCGCCCTTGCCATAGGCGTCGATCGGCGCCGAGCGCGGGAAATGTGGAGCGTTTGGATCGCCGGCCATGGGATTCGTCCGAATTGGCTAATGCCCTCGCAAACTCCTGCGAGGGCCCGCGGTTCGGATCATGGCCGATTTTTCTTGGCCGGCGTAGCCGGATCCACGGCATCCTCGCGGTGCTCGCCGACGCCGAGATAGATCAGGATCGGGGCCGCGATGAAGATCGAGGTGTAGGTACCGACCAGCACGACGCCGAACATCATCACGGCGGTGAAGCTGTGGATGGCGTGGCCGCCGAACAGCAGCAGCGCGAGCAAGGCCAGCGTCACCGTGACGTGGGTGATGATCGAGCGCGACAGTGTCGAGTTGATGGACTCGTTGAGGAGCTGCGGCATCGGCATCTTCTTGTAGCGCCGCAGCATTTCACGAATACGGTCATAGATGACGACTGTATCGTTGAGCGAGTAGCCGAGAATCGTCAAAAGCGCCGCGATGCTGGTCAGGTCGAAATCGACCTGGCTGATCGACATGAAGCCGATCGTGAGCACGATGTCGTGCACGTTGGCGATCATGGCGCCGAGCGCGAACTGCCACTCGAAGCGGAACCAGAGATAGATCAGGATCGCGACGATCGCGAGCATCAGGCCGAGCATGCCGTAGGCAAGCAGCTCGCCGGAGACGCGCGGGCCCACCACCTCGACGCGGCGGTATTCGACGGTGTCACCGAGCGCGCCGCGCACCTTTTGCACGGCTTCCTGCTGGGCGGCATCGCCGCCGGGCTGCTCCGCAACGCGGATCAGGACGTTCTCGGGACCGCCGAACTGCTGCAACTGGACTTCGCCGAGCCCCAGTGCGTCGAGCGCAGTGCGCATTGCCGCGATGTCGGCGGTGCCCGACTTGGCCTGCACCTCGAGCAGCGTGCCGCCGCGGAAGTCGATGCCGAAATTCAGCCCGTGGGTGAAGAACAGCGTGATCGCGACGATCGACAGCGCCGCCGAGATCGGGAAGCTGATACGGCGGAAGCGCGTGAAGTCGAAATGCGTATTGTCCGGTACGATGCGCAGCGACGGCAGCAGGCCGAGCGCGGCAACCACGGTGAGGACGGCAATGAGGACGCCAAGCCCGATGAGAACGAAGTGAGTCACAATCAGGCTCCTAGATCGGCACGCTCTGCGGCCGCTTCCACCGCACCCACCAGGCCACGATCAGCCGGGTCAGCGTAAAGGCGGTGAACACCGTGGTGATGATGCCGATGCCGAGCGTCACGGCGAAGCCGCGCACCGGACCGGTACCGATATAGAACAGCACGGCAGCGGCAATGAAGGTCGTTATGTTGGAATCGAGAATGGTCGCAAGCGCCCGCTTGAAGCCGGCGTCGATCGCCGAGATCGCGTTGCGCCCGCCGCGCAGCTCCTCGCGGATACGCTCATAGATCAGCACGTTGGAGTCGACCGCGATGCCGACGGTGAGCACGATGCCGGCGATGCCGGGCAGCGTCAGCGTGGCGTTGAGCAGCGACAACAGGCCGAAGATCATGGCGACGTTGATCGCCACCGCGATGTTGGCGAACACGCCGAACAGCCGGTAGGTCAACAGCATGAAGACGATGACCATGATCGAGCCGACATAGGCCGCCAGCTCGCCCTTCTCGATCGAGTCCTGGCCAAGGCCCGGACCGACGGTGCGCTCCTCGATGACGGTCAAGGGCGCCGGCAGCGCACCGGCGCGCAGGAGGATCGCAAGGTCGTTCGCGGATTGCACCGTGAAGCTGCCGGAGATCTGGCCCTGGCCACCGGTGATCGGCTCGCGGATGACGGGCGCCGAGATCACCTCGTTGTCCAGCACGATCGCGAACGGCAGGCCGACATTCTCCTGCGTGGCCTGCGCGAACTTGCGCGCGCCCGACGTATTGAACTTGAAGTTGACGACCGCCTCACCGGTGCGCTGATCAAAGCCCGGCTGGGCATCGGTCAGGTCGCCGCCGGAGACCAGCACCTGCTTCTTCACGACGTAAGGCACCTTGGGCGAGCTCGCGCTCATCAGGAGCTCGGATTCAGGCGGCAGGCTTCCCTTCTGCGCCTGGTCGGGCGGCACCGAGGGGTCGACCATGCGGAATTCCATCTTCGCGGTCTTGCCGAGCAGCTCCTTCAGGCGGGTCGGATCCTGCAGACCCGGCACCTGGACCAGGATACGGTCGGTGCCTTGCCGCTGGATCACCGGCTCGACGGTGCCGAGCTGGTTGACACGGCGCTCGACGATCTGAATCGACTGCTCGATGGTCTGGCGCACGCGCTCGGTGATCGCGGCCTGCGGCACGGTCAGGCGAATCAGCCCACCGCCCGCATCGCTGATCTCAAGGCTGCGCTGGCCGTTGGAGCCGAGCAGCCCGCCGAGCGGCTGCGAGAGGTCGCGCAGCTTGGACAGTGCATTCTGAAGGTCGGTGTCCTTGACGCGGACCTCGACCGCATCGCCCTTCGACGCCAGCCCGGTGTAACCGATCTTGGCCTCACGCAGCACGCGGCGAACGTCGTCGCGGACCTGGTCGAGCTTCTCCTTCTTGACGTAATTGGAGTCGACTTCGAGCAGCAGATAGGAGCCGCCCTGAAGGTCGAGGCCGAGCACCAGGCGGCGCTGCGCCCAGGCGGGCCAGGTCTTGACCTGTGCCTCGGGAAAGAAGTTCGGGACCGCGCAGAGGCACACGATCAGCGCCACAAGGATGATCCCCAGCGCCTTCCACCGCGTGAAATACAACATCGAGTGAACCTGTCAGATCAGTAGACTACGAGGCTCGAACGAGCGATCAGCTCGCCGAGTCGTCCTTGGCGCTGTCCTTGGCCGGCTCGCCCTTGGCGCGTACGCCGGAGATCATCTGGCGCATCTGCCGCACCCGCACGCCGTCGGAAATTTCGAACTCGATCTGGTCGTCGTCGACGACCTTGGTGACCTTGCCGACGAGACCGCCCGAGGTCACGACCGTGTCGCCGCGGCGGATGTTCTTCACGAGGTCGGCATGGTCGCGCACCTTCTTTTGCTGCGGCCGCAGAATCAGGAAGTACATGATCACGAAGATCAGGGCGAACGGCAGCAGCGACATCAACATGCTGTTGGTGTCGCCGGCGCCCGCGGCCTGGGCATACGCAGGGGTAATGAACATTCGGACGATCCTCGTGAACGGAAGAAGGCCGGCGTTGCCCCCTTTGGGCCAGCCGGGCCGGTCAAATTTCGCGCGGACTATAGCGGCAGCGGTCCCAATTGCAACGCTGCCAGACTGACGATTTGGCCACCTTGCGGGCGGCGCTCAGGCCCGATAAGGCTGCATTCTCAGGAACTTCCGACATGCCAAAAAAACCAAGCAAAACCGCCGGCGCCAAGGCCACCAAGGCCCTCGTCAAGACCCCTGCCCGAAAGCCCACCCGCTTCGCGGCAAAACGCCCCACAACGGCCGGCGCCGACCTCGCACAGGAGCGCATCGTGCGTGCGCTCGAGACCATCGCGGCGCACCTCTCGACCCAGACACCGGCCATCGCCGCGCCTACCTCGTTCGAGCGTGCCGACGCCTTCGTCTGGCATCCGGATGGCCGCCTCTCGGCGGTGCCACGGGTCAGCCGTGTCGACCTCTTCCTGCTCAAGGGGATCGACCGGATGCGCGACATCCTGATCGAGAACACCGAGCGCTTCGCAAACGCCCTCCCCGCCAACAACGCTCTGCTCTGGGGCGCGCGCGGCATGGGCAAGTCGTCGCTGGTGAAGGCTACGCATGCCAGCATCAATGCGGAGCGGAAAGCCTCCGACAAACTCAAGCTGATCGAGATTCATCGCGAGGACATCGAGACGCTGCCGGCGCTGATGGAGCAATTGCGCGGCTCGTCCTTCCGCTTCATCGTGTTCTGCGACGACCTTTCCTTCGACGGCAATGATGCGTCCTACAAATCGCTCAAGGCCGTGCTCGAAGGTGGCATCGAGGGCCGGCCCGACAACGTCATCCTCTACGCCACTTCCAACCGCCGTCATTTGCTCGCGCGCGACATGATCGAGAACGAGCGCTCCACCGCGATCAATCCGGGTGAAGCGGTCGAGGAGAAGGTCTCGCTGTCGGACCGCTTCGGCCTGTGGCTCGGCTTCCACCGCTGCAGCCAGGATGAATATCTCGCGATGGTGCGCGGCTATTGCGGACATTTCGGCATCAAGGTCGACGACGAGGCGCTGGAGCGCGAGGCCCTGGAATGGTCGACCACGCGCGGCTCACGCTCCGGCCGCGTTGCCTGGCAGTTCGTGCAGGAGCTGGCGGGACGGCTGGGTGTGAAGCTGACGGCGAATTAAGAGCCGGAGGGTCCCGAAGTCGGAAAGTCGTGCCCCACTCACTGCTGTCATTCCCCGCGAAAGCGGGGAATCCAGTACGCCGCGGCTTCTCCGTATCCCGTCGCTGTCTCTGGAATACTGGATCGCCCGCTTTCGCGGGCGATGACAGCGTTATTGTGGTGATCGCGAGCGCCCCTCCTAGAGCTCGCGTCTCACGCCCCGTTCAGGAATTGAAGCGGGTCAACCGGGTTTGATCCTTTGCGGATCTCGAAGTGGAGCTGCGGCGACGCCACCTCCCCGGATTGACCCGATTTGGCAATGACCTGGCCACGCTTGATGGTGTCGCCGCGCTTCACCAACAACTCACTCGCATGGGCATATGCGGTGACGTAGCCGTTGGAGTGCCGAACCAGGACCAAATTGCCGTAACCTTTCAGCTCGTTGCCGGAATAGGCAACGACGCCGTCTTCAGCGGCCTTGACCGGCGTGCCTTCGGGCACCGCGAGATTGATGCCGTCATTGCTCTTGCCGTTGGTCTTGGCGCCGTAGCTCGTGATCACCTTGCCGCGCACCGGCCAGCGGAAGGTCGGCAGCGCGCCGGTAGCGTCCGCGGCCTTCGCCGGCGTCTCGGCGGACTTCTCTTCGACGTTGGCAGTGGCTTGGGCCAGCCGTGCGCTCTGCACCGGTGCGGCAGCCGCGACCCTGGTGGCGGGCACGGTTGCGACCGCGGCTGGCTGCTGAGCAACGGCAACGGGCGCTGCAGCTACCGCCACGGGAGCAGCCGGCGCGGCAACGGCCGCGGTCTTGCCGCTCGGCACGGTCAGCTTGGTGCCGAGCTTGAGCTTGGCGGACGGATCGAGACCATTGGCGCGCGCGAGCTCGGCCACCGGAATGTGGTTCTTGCGCGCGATGCTGGCGAGCGTGTCGCCACGATTGACGAAGTGAGTGCCGGCCGGCGCGCTGGCGGCCACCACCGGTTTCGCTGCGGGCGCCGCGACTGGCGCTGCGGCAACCGGAGCCATGGCCAGCGCAGGCGCCGCGGCGACTGCCGCCGGATGCGGAATGACGATCTGCTGGCCGGGCGAGAGCGCGCGCGGGCCCTTGTAGCCATTGGCGGCGAGGATCGCCTGCGGAGTGACGTGATAGCGTTTGGCAAGCACATCGAGCGTGTCGCTGGTACCAACGATGATCCTGGTTCCACCGGCGGGACGGGCCGCGGCAACCGAACGCGGCGGCACGGTACCAGTGGCCTCGAGATGCGGCTGTGCCGGCGGCGCATAGGACCCCATGCCACGCCCGCCTCCGGCTACACCCCCGCTTGCTGCGACGGGAGAGGATTGTGGCGCGGCGATCGCAGGTGGCGGCAACGGCTGGGACTGATAATAGCCGGGCTGTGTCTGCGGCCGTGCATATTGCGGCAGCTCGCGCTGCTGCGGCGGCGCCTGCTGCACCGACCCGGTGGAGTCCTGGGACGCGAAGGGATTGGAGAAGTTGGACTGCGAAAGCCGCGACGACATATCGGCGCTGCATCCGGCGAAACCGAACGAGATCAGCGCCAGGACCGCGACCTGCGGCACGCGGCGCGAGTAAAGCAACTCGGCAAGAGCGGACATGGTTACTCACTCGTACGCAACTGAACTGGTCTTTTAAGTAAACACGCGCCGAGTAAATAACCGCTTAACCCTCCCAATAAGGTGTTGGCAGCACTGCCGATCCGGAATTCTACAACTCGCGGGCCACGCCAGGCAGCGCGGGGACGAAGCGGACGTCGACGAGTTCCCTGCGCTCGGTCCCAGTCTCGGTGCGGGTCAGACGGATCAGGGTCTGCACCCCCTGATGGGGTCCGACCGGCGCAATCAGGATGCCCCCGACCTCGAGCCGCTCGATCAGATTGTCCGGGATCTCTTCCATCGCGGCGGTGACGATGATGCGGTCGAAGGGACCGATATTGGGCGGCAGATCGAGACCGTCGCCGAGCATCACCTCTACATTGTGGCAGGCGAGATTCTCCAGCCGGGCGCGCGCCGTATCAGCGAGTTTGCGATAGCGCTCGACCGTCAGGACATGCCCGGCAAGCCGCGACAACACTGCGGCCTGGTAGCCGGAGCCGGTGCCGATCTCCAGCACGCGATGCTGCTTCTGCAACCGAAGCTGCTCGGTCATGTAGGCAACGACGAAGGGCTGGCTGATGGTCTGCCCGCAGGCGATCGGGAGCGCGCTGTCGCGGTAGGCGTCCTCGCGGTCCGCCGCCTCGACGAACAGATCGCGCGGCACCTCCTCCATGGTGCGCAGCACCGCCTGATCACTGATGCCGCGACGTCGCAGCGTGAGCTGAAACAACATCTTTTCCGGCGGATGCTGATTGGTGGTCATTGGCTAATTTTTCGTCGCGTTTTCATCTCGGCCGGGCCGAACCCGCCATGCAGTTGCGACCTTCGTCGCAGCCGCGGGATTCTTGTTCCGGCGCAGGAACCCATGATAAACTTCTGCCACGGCATCTGACCACAGAATCTGCTTTACGCGGAATTGGTCATGCCGCCATTTCCAGATCGGGGTTTGTCCAAACGCTCGTTGCGTCGCATGGTTTTATCTGCGAACGTTTGATGGGAAGGGCAAGGACTCACGGAATGACTGCGACACGGCCTTCGGGCGGTTCTGTTTTCCTCGTCGAGGACGAGGTCATGATCAGGATGATGGTCGCAGACATGCTCGAAGAGCTTGGCTACAAGGTCGCGGCCGAGGCTGGCGACATTTCCGAAGCGATGCGGCTTGCACAGTCGACCGAATTCGATTTCGCCATCCTCGACGTCAACGTCAATGGCAAGGTGATCTCGCCGGTCGCAGACGTCATTAAGGCCAAGGGCCGGCCCTTCATCTTCGCCACCGGCTACGGCTCGTCCGGCCTGCCCGAGCAGTATCGCGACCGGCCCGCGCTGCAAAAACCATTTCAGCTCGACGCACTGGGCAAGACCATCGAGTCCGCGCTGCGCGGTGGCTGACGCCGATTAGGCATCGCCGATCCTACGTGCTGCGATGCTGGACTTATGCCGGTGATTTGCCCGACACGTCAATCGATTTCGAAAAATACGAACCCCCTGCCCGGCAACCCTCGGCTACTTTGCATGGGGTTGTTTTCGATGATTTGCTGGACGGCCCCCGAAGACGTCAGGCCGAAGGCCTCTCACGACGGCGAACCCGGCCCTATTTCAGCGTCTCGCCGAGCGCCTGCGAAAAGGCCTCATCGGTGCGGTCGAGCTTCAGCGGCGTCACCGAGATGTAACGCTCGCGCAGCGCGGCGAGATCGGTGCCATCCTCCGGCAGGTCCATCATCGCGGCGCGCTCGAAGCCGATCCAGAAATAGGGATTGCCGCGGCCGTCGCGGCGCTCGTCGATCCTGAGGAAGCCGAGATTGCGCTTGCCCTGCCGCGTCACGCGGATGCCGAGAACCTCCTCCGGCGCGCAGGACGGAAAATTGACGTTGATCACGGTGTTCCTGGGCACGCCGGCCTTGAGCACCCTGCGCAGGATGTCGGGGCCGAACTTGCGCGCGGTATCCCATGGCGGACGCTCACGCGTCTCGACGCTGAATTCCTGTGACAGCGCGAACGACGGCAGGCCCAGAATGGTGCCTTCGAGCGCACCCGCGATGGTGCCGGAATAGACGACGTCCTCGGCGACGTTGCGGCCCTTGTTGACGCCGGACAGCACGACGTCGGGCAGCGTCGCCCCAAGGATATGGCGCGCGCCCATGATGACGCAGTCGGTCGGCGTCCCCCTCACCGCGAAGTGCCGAGGGCCGACCTCGCGCAGGCGCAAGGGATCGTTCAGCGACAACGAATGCGAGACGCCGGACTGGTCGAGCTCGGGTGCCACGACCCAGACATCGTCGGACAGGGCGCGTGCGATCTCCTCCACGACCTTGAGGCCGGGCGCGTGGATACCGTCGTCATTGGTGCAGAGAATGCGCATGCGTCAGATCGATTCCTGAGGGGGCCTCTGAGGAGGTCTTATCCGGCTATGACCGATCAGGCAAACCGGCGAAAGGGGGGAGTTTCCGGGCCGTCTGGAACCTACCAACGGCTTTCGGCACGCCCGTCGCCTAGCGGCGGATGCGCCATTGCGGCAGGAAGCGCGCCAGCCGGCCTTCCGCTCGCAAGGCGAGCACGACCGGCGGGGCAGGTTTCGGAGGTGGTGCGACGGGTGCCGGTGCAGGCGGCAGGTCAATTACAACTTGCACCGGTGCTTGCGCCTGCGGATAGCGCGTGCGCGCCTGCGTCAACGCCTTGTCAAAATCCTCGAGATTGATCCCGGGCTTGGCGCGCCGGCTTTGCACGAAATCGTCGTCCCAAAGCCGCGCGATCTCGATGTCGAGCGCGCCGCGCAACCGCTGGTCGACCGCTTGGACGCCAAAGCCGGTCACCGACCATTGTCTGCCGATCCAGAAGATGTCGCGGTGCAGGGCCATGAATGGTCGCCGGAGAAGTCGGACGGCCGTCAGGATAACCGGCCGCCCGATCTTCGCAACCAAACGTTTCCGCGTTTCAGGCAGGCAACATGCCCTACTCGCGCGCGACCACCTTCAGCCCGCCCATGTAGGGTTGCAGCACGTCCGGAACGGCAATCGAGCCGTCCTCCTGCTGATAGGTCTCCATCACCGCAATCAGCGCGCGTCCGACCGCGGTGCCGGAACCGTTGAGCGTATGGACGAACCGCGGCTTGCCGTCTGGCCCGCGCGAACGCGCGTCCATGCGGCGGGCCTGGAAATCGCCGCACACCGAGCAGCTCGAGATCTCGCGGAATGCCCCACCCTCGCCCTGGCCCGGCATCCAGACCTCGATGTCATACGTTTTCTGCGACGAAAAGCCCATATCGCCGGTGCACAACGTCATCACGCGATAATGCAGGTCTAGCCGCCGCAACACCTCCTCGGCACAGGCAAGCATGCGCTCGTGCTCGTCCTTGCTCGTCTCCGGCGTCGTGATCGACACCAGCTCGACCTTGGTGAACTGGTGCTGCCGGATCATGCCGCGCGTATCGCGCCCTGCAGCGCCCGCCTCCGCGCGAAAACACGGGGTCAGCGCGGTCAGCCGCATCGGAAGTTGTTTCTCATCCTGGATGGATTCGCGAACGAGGTTGGTGAGCGCCACCTCCGCGGTCGGAATGATTCCGAGACGCTCGGTCTGCAGCCGCTCATGATCAGGCGCGGCGAGCAGCTCGCCCTTGATCGCCCAGAACTGGTCGTCCTCGAATTTCGGCAATTGCCCGGTGCCGAACATGACTTCGTTGCGTACCAGGAGCGGCGGGTTGATCTCGGTGTAGCCATGCTCGTTCGTATGCAGGTCGAGCATGAACTGGCCGATCGCACGCTCCAACCGCGCGAGGCCCTTTTTCAGCACGACGAAGCGCGCGCCCGAGAGCTTTGCCGCAGCCTCGAAGTCCATGTAGCCGAGCGCATGGCCGAGATCGTCATGCAGCTTCGGCGTGAACGCGTAGTTGCGCCTGTTGCCGAACACGTGGTGCTGCACGTTGCCGTGCTCGTCGACGCCATCAGGCACTTCGGCAAGCGGAAGATTGGGGATCGCCGAAAGCTCCTTTGCCAGCTCCTCGTCGGCTGCCTTCGCGGCCGCTTCGAGCTCCGGCATCGTGGTCTTGAGCTCGGCGACTTCGGCCATCAGCCTGGTCGCGCGCGCCTCGTCCTTCGCCTTCTTGGCCTCGCCGATCTCCTTGGAGGCGGCGTTGCGCCGGGCTTGGGCCTGCTCGGAAGCCAGGATCGCCGCCCGCCGGTTCTCGTCGATCGCCAGCAGCGACGCCGACATCGGCTTCAACCCACGCCTGGCGAGGCCGGCGTCGAAAGCTTGCGGATTGTCGCGAATCGTCTTGATGTCGTGCATGGCTGTGGTCCTGGGGCTTGTTACAAACCTTCAACTTTCAGGTTGCAGGTTTGCAAATGGCGGATTTCCCCTAGCACGGCTGTCATCGCCCGCGAAAGCGGGCGATCCAGTATTCCAGAGACAGTGCGAGGGTACGGAGAAGCCGCGGCGTACTGGATTCCCCGCTTTCGCGGGGAATGACACCGGATGATTTGGGCCTATTCCGCCGGATTGGCGCTAGACGAAGTACCGCTGGACGATTGCGAAGCCGCCGCCTTCTTCTCCACCATCGATACCGCGATGATCGAGCCCTCATAGAGCGCCAGCAAGGGTATGGCGAGCGAGCACTGGCTCAGCACGTCGGGCGGGGTCAGGACGGCCGCGATTATGAATGCGATGACGATGAAATAGCGGCGCTTCTCGCGCAGCATCTTCGACGTGATGATGCCGATGCGGCCAAGCAGCGTCAGGATCACCGGGAGCTGGAAGGCGACGCCGAAGGCGAAGATCAGCGACATCATCAGCGACAAATATTCGCCGACCTTGGGCAGGAGCTGGATCTGCGCTGTCTCGTCGCTGCCGGCCTGTTGCATACCGAGCGAGAAGCGGATCAGCATCGGCAGCACGACGAAATAGACCAGCATCGCACCCAGCACAAAGAAGACGGGGGTCGCGACCAGATAGGGCAGGAAAGCCTGCTTCTCGTGCTTGTAGAGGCCGGGCGCCACGAACTTGTAGATCTGCGTGGCGACGATCGGGAACGAGATGAAGCCGGCGCCGAACAGCGCGAGCTTGAGCTGGGTGATGAAATATTCCAGCAGCGCCGTGTAGATGAACTTCGAATTCTCCGGCCCCGCGACCCACACAAACGGCCAGACCAGCACATTGTAGATCTGCTTGGCGAAGAAGAAGCAGAAAATGAACGCGATGCCAAAGCCGAGCAGAGCCTTGATCAGCCGCGCGCGCAGCTCGATCAAATGGTCCATCAACGGCGCCTTGCTGGCCTCGATGTCGGCGTCGGTCATGACGCTTTGGCGTCCTTGATCGCTTCAGGTAGCGCGGTGTCCTGGACTAAGGTGTCCTGCATCATGGGAGCCGCCTCAACCTCGCGGGTGATCGCGAGCGGTTCATTTGCTGCTGCATGCGCCTCCGCTTCCACAAAGGTCGCGGGCGTGGGGGCTTCCGGTGTCGTCGGCATCACCGGTGCTTCGCTTGAAGCCGCAGGCGCTTCACTTGACGTCGCCGGCGCGTCGCTTGACGTTGCCGGCGGCTCGATCGCGGGCGTGGCCTCCGCCGGCTTGTCGATGTCCTCGATGCGCAGCGCCTCGTTGACGTCCTTCGTGAGCGAAGTCATCAAATTGTTGCGGGTGAAGCCGGAGGCCGCTTCCTTGACCTCATCGAAGCTCTTCTTCAGGTCGGCCATCTCGGCCTCGCGCATGGCTTCCTGAAATTGCCCCTGGAACTCGGCGGCCATCTTGCGGGCCTTGCCCATCCATTGGCCGACCATGCGCAGCACACCGGGGAGCTCCTTCGGGCCGATGGCAACCAGCGCAACGACCGCGATGAGGACCAGTTCACTCCACCCGATGTCGAACATGAAGTCTTCCGTTCAGGCAAGCCGCGATTGGCCCAATCCTCGACGTACGGGATCGGGACCGCCCATGTCTGCCGATCTTTGGCTCAGACGGCCTTGCTGCCGACGTCGGACCGTGCCGCAGTCGGCGCGGCGTTGTGCTCGATGGACTTGGCGGCGTCGGGCTTGTCGGCAACCTTGTCGTCGTCCTGCATGCCCTTCTTGAAGGCCTTGATGCCTTGCGCCACGTCGCCCATCAGATCCGAAATCTTGCCGCGGCCGAACAGCAGCAGGACCACTGCGATCACCAAGATCCAGTGCCAAATGCTAAGTGAACCCATCCTGCAACCCTCCAAACACGCATGGCCGGAGACCCGGCCGATCTTCACAGAAACCTAGGCTTCGCAGGTGTCAAAAACAAGGACCAAGGCAGCGCCAATTCGCTGTTGGCGCTAGGTAATCTTGCTAGTGTTAACTGGTCACGGCAGTCCGTAGAACGACGGGCCGTCAGCCCTCGTCACTGCCCTCGCCGCCGCCTTCCGGCGTCTCCGGTTCCGGCTCTGGCGCCGGGGCCAGCGCAAGGTCCAGATCCTCGCCGGGCTCGAGCGGATCCTCGTCCTCACGCAGCGCTGGGTCGTCCGACGGCGTCGGCACGCTGAAACCGGTCGGCAGACGCGAATCCAGAAGGCCTGTGCCCTTCAGCTCCTCCAGGCCCGGCAGGTCGCCGAGTTGTTCCAGGGTGAACTGCGACAAAAAATCCTCGGTGGTTCCGAAGGTGAGCGGACGGCCCGGTGTCTTGCGCCGGCCGCGCGGCTTGATCCAGCCGGTCTCAAGCAGCACGTCGAGCGTGCCCTTCGAGGTCACCACGCCGCGGATCTCCTCGATCTCGGCGCGCGTCACCGGCTGGTGGTACGCGATGATCGCCAGCACCTCGATCGCCGCACGCGACAGGCGGCGGGTCTCAGTGCTCTCGCGCGTCATCAGCCAGGCAAGGTCGCCCGCGGTGCGGAAGGTCCATTTGTTGGCAACGCGCACGAGGTTCACGCCGCGCGTCGCATATTCCGCCTGCAACTGCACGAGCGCAGCCTTCACGTCGACGCCTTCGGGCATGCGCTTGGCAAGGGTAGCGGTATCCAGCGGTTCGCTGGATGCAAACAGCAGCGCTTCGAGAAGCCGCAACTCTTCGGGACGTGCCTGGGATTCGTTGTCCATCGGCTCGATCTCTTCTACCCGAACTTCCGCCAAAGCCATGGCAGCTTCTCCTTTCAACTAACCGGCCGGTGCTTCAGGCGCGGGAGGCGCGCCTGGTACCGGTTGATGCCGCCCCTTTCGGAAATAGAGCGGCGCGAACGCCTCTTTCTGGTTCAGTTCCAGCTGGCCTTCCCGCACCAGTTCGAGCGCGGCGGCAAAGCTCGAGGCGAACACCGTCGCACGCTGCGACGGATCGGCGACGTAGCGGATCAGGAAGTCGTCAAGACGACCCCAATCGTCCGATTCAGTAAGGCCCCCGACCAGCCGCTCCAGCGAGGCGCGCGCTTCGGCGAGCGACCAGACCGTCCGCTTCGCAAGATGCACGCTCGCCAGCACGCGCGACTGCCGCTGCGTGGCGTAGGCCGTGAGCAGGTCGTAGAGCGTCGCGGTGTATTTCGGATGCTTGACCTCGGCGATCTGCTCTGGCTCACCGCGCGGGAAGATGTCGCGCAGCAATTGCTGCCTGTTCATCAGCCGGTTCGCCGCCTCGCGGATGGCCTCGAGCCGGCGCAGGCGATTGGCAAGCGCGGTAGCCATCTCCTCCGCGCTCGGACCTTCCGCCGTCGGCGGTTCCGGCAGC
This sequence comes from Bradyrhizobium sp. UFLA05-109, assembly GCF_054185165.1. NCBI lineage: Bacteria > Pseudomonadati > Pseudomonadota > Alphaproteobacteria > Hyphomicrobiales > Nitrobacteraceae > Bradyrhizobium > Bradyrhizobium sp. UFLA05-109. The sequence continues at coordinate 139,630 of NZ_JBBIAR010000012.1, forward strand.
AAAAGGCGAGATTTCAGGAAGGCAAGCCAAGCCGCCATCACGAGATAGTCGGCCGCAAGCTCCAGCCGGATCTTTCGCGCGGCCTCGATGAAGTGGAGATACTGATCGGCGAGCGCCAAGATCGATATCTTGGCCAGGTCGACCTTCTGCTGCCGCGCCAGCGCGAGCAGCAGATCGAGCGGACCTTCATAGCCCTCGACATCGACGACCAGCGCCGGTTCGCCCTCGGCGAGCTCGGCGGGCCGCCCGGTTTCAAACGATAGGATTTCTGCGGTCATGCGGATGCCGTGTTCGCCTGTGCGATCAATGCGTCGAGTTCAGCCCGCGCAGCGGTCCGGTCGAGCGGCTGCGGCGCCATGCGCGCGGCCAGCGCCCTGTTCGCGCGCTCCAGCGCCTTGCCCGACAATTCGGGCGTTTGGCCGGCGACCTCGTGCATTTCCTCGATATTCCCGTTGCAATGCAGGGCCATGTCGCAGCCGGCTGCAAAAATCGAACGCGTGCGCTCGCTAATGGTGCCTGCCAATGCGTTCATCGACACGTCATCACTCATTAACAAACCCTGGAACCCGATCACGCCACGAATCACCTGCTCAACCATTGTCGCAGATGTCGTCGCCGGATGGGCGGCGTCGAACGCGCTAAACACAACATGTGCAGTCATCGCCATCGGCAGGTCAGCCAATGGCTTGAACGCGGCAAAATCGGTGCGCTCCAGCTCATCCCTTGGCGTGTCCACCGTCGGCAACCGAAAATGGGTGTCAGCCGTCGCCCGGCCGTGACCGGGGATATGCTTCAGCACTGGCAGCACACCGCCCTGTTCGAGCCCGTCCGTGACGGCGCGGGCGATCGCGGCGACCCTGGCCGGCTCGGTTCCATAGGCCCGGTTGCCGATCACTGCGTCGGCGCCCGCGACCGGTACATCGGCGAGCGGCAGGCAGTCCACGGTGATGCCAAGATCGGCCAGATCAGCCGCGATCAGCCGGGCGCTGAGGCGCGCAGCCGTCAGCCCCAGCACCGAATCAATATCGTAAAGCTTTCCGAACACGGCGCCGGACGGATAGACCGGCCAATGCGGCAGGCCCAGCCGCTGCACCCGCCCCCCCTCCTGATCGATCAGGACGGGGGCGTCCGGGGAGCCCGCGACGGCGCGCAATTCCTGAACAAGCGAAGCCACTTGAGCCGGGGTCCCGATATTCCTCTTGAAGAGGATGAAACCCCACGGTCGTTCGGCACGGATAAAATCCCGCTCGGCGGCGGTCAATTCCGTTCCGGATACGCCGGTAATGAAGGCCCGCGTGCTCATAGTCGCCGATTAACCGTACCCCGCTAGGGGGTCAAGGAAACGGCCGATAATACTACGGGATAAAGCACTGACCGCCGGCGGTCTTCAGCTCGGTGCAGAACTGGACGGCTTCCTGACGGGTCCGGTACGGACCCACCATGGCGCGGTACTTCACCTTGTTGTCGGCCAAGTCCACCCGCTTGATCACCGGCGAGCGGGATCCGAGCGCCGACGGGAACTTGCCCTGGAGCACCCGGAAGGAATCTCGCGCGGCGGATTCGGTATCCTGGGACGATATCGAGACCATGTAGCTGCCACCGCCCTCAGCGGGGACCGGGGCGATCTGCGTCGGGTTGGTCGCGGCCAACCGGGTCGGCGGCGCAGACGGGTCCGGCGCACCGCCCTGCGGCGCCAGCGACATCGGCTGGCTGGCGCTGGCGTTGGCCGAGGCCGGCGGATTGCGTGACGCGGCTGGCGCGGTGGCTGCCTTCGGCGCCCCGGCCGGCTTGGCTGCGGCCGCAGCCGGCGTGCTATCGGTCTGATCGCCCTTCACCGAAAGCGTCTTGATCCGGCGCGGCTCGCTGTTGGGCATCGTGCCGTTATTGGGCGCGACGGCTGGCGGCGGCACGGTCGACGGTGACACACTCGCGACCGGCGGCGGATTGGCGTTCGGATTGAGTGGCGGGAAGACGACGCGCGGGCCGCCGGACTTGGCGTTGACGTCGATCGGCGCTTCCTCGCGCGGCACGATCTTTTCGCTGCCGTCACCGGTGACCATGCGATCCGGCACCTTGGCAGAGGCATCGGCGGGCGCGGGCACGACCTTGGTCGGCGTATTGTCCGCCTTGATGATCGGCGGTTCGCCGCTGCGGGGCGATCCCAGATAGGTCTTGTAGGCGAAGGCGCCCCCGGTTCCAACCACGGCCAACGCAAGGATGGCCGCAACGGTCATCAGCCCGCCGCGCGTCTTGTGCGGAACCTCTTCCTCGAGTTCGTCCTCGGGATAGTCGCTCTGATAGGCGTAAGGATCGTCGGGATAGGACGGATCGCGCTGGAAATCCTGCTGCCCCCCTTCGAGCTGACCGTAAAGCGCGTCGTCATAGCGCGACGGATCGATCGGATCATCGTGTTCGGGATAGGCCTGGGACTCCTGGTAGTCGGGCTCTGCCGTCGGCTGCTGCTGTGCCGGGAAGCGCTGCATCGGATGCACCGGGTTCACCGCCGGCGCGTAGCTCGGCTGCTCGGGCACAGCCGGCTGCGGCTGAACGTTGGCACGCCGCATCCAGGACGGCGGTCCGGGCGGCGGTGGCGGCTCCACGTAATCATCTTCGTAGCTATCCGGCGCGTAGCTTTGCGCGGGTGGCTGGTACGGCGCGGGCGCCGGCGGAGCTGGCGGCCTTGCGGCGGGCCGGCCCTGCGAAGCGAATGGATCGTTCTGGCCAATCAACCGGGCGAGCTCGGCCAAGGGATCGTTGTCCGCCCCGCCATGCTGATCGCCGCCGCGATCATAGTCATCGGAAGGATACGGTTTGTTCTGATATCGTCGTTCGGCCATCGTGATGATGCGTCCCCTTCGGGAAAGCCGCCGGTCCTCGATCCGAACCGCGGCCTCCACCCACAAGGCATTCAACCAAGTCGCATTACGTAAGCGAGCCGGCTTCTGCCGGTTAGCCCCCACAGATTCCCTGAAGTAGTCCGCCCCAAACTACCGCATCTCGTCCGGGGCATGGACGCCGAGAATGGCGAGACCCGATGCCAGAACCGAGACGACGCCCTGGACCATTGCCAGCCGCGCCTTTGTAAGCTGTGCATCATTATTGATAATGAAGCGTAAATAGGGCAGGTCGCGCCCCTTCGTCCAAAGCGCGTGAAATTCGCTGGCTAAATCATAGAGATAAAAGGCAATTCGGTGCGGCTCGTGGGCCGCGGCGGCAGCTTCCACCGTCCGTGGATAAATTGCGAGCCGCCGCAATAAATCGAGTTCCACCGGGTCCGAGAGGCGCTCTATCGCCGAATCCAGCAACCAGGCGATCCGCGATTCGGTCGTCTCCGGCAGGTCGGGAAATACCTCTGCCCTGGCGTTGCGGAAGATCGAGTGGCCCCGGGCGTGACCATACTGGACGTAGAACACGGGATTGTCGCGCGACTGCTCGATCACCTTGGCGAGGTCGAAATCGAGCACCGCATCGTTCTTGCGGTAGAGCATCATGAAGCGGACGGCGTCCCTGCCGACTTCGTCCACCACCTCACGCAAGGTGACGAAGTCACCGGCGCGCTTGGACATTTTGACCGGCTCGCCGTTGCGCAGGAGCTTCACGAGCTGGACGATCTTGACGTCGAGCGCGGCCTTGCCGGCCGTGACGGCCTTCACCGCCGCCTGCATCCGCTTGATGTAGCCGCCATGGTCGGCGCCCCACACGTCGATCATGTCGGCAAAACCGCGGTCGAACTTGTTCTTGTGGTAGGCGATGTCGGACGCGAAATAGGTGTAAGAACCGTCCGACTTGATCAGCGGACGGTCGACGTCATCGCCGTAAGCCGTAGCCTTGAACAGAAGCTGCTCGCGGTCCTCCCAGTCCTCGACCGGCGCGCCCTTCGGCGGCGGCAGGCGGCCCTCGTAGATATCGCCCTTGGCACGCAGGAAATCGATCGTCTCGGTGACCTTGTTGTTGCCGCTCTCGATCAGCGAGCGCTCGGAGAAGAACACGTCGTGGCGGATGTTGAGGGCGGCGAGATCGCCCTTGATCTCGTCCATCATCATCGCGATCGACTTTGCGCGCACGGTCGGAAGCCATTCGGCTTCACTCATCGTGCGCAGCTTGTCGCCGTGCTCCTTCGCCAGCGCCTCGCCGACCGGCTTGAGATAGTCGCCCGGATAGAGGCCCTCCGGGATCGGGCCGATATCCTCGCCAAGCGCCTCGCGATACCTGAGGAACGCCGAGCGTGCGAGCACGTCGACCTGGGCACCGGCGTCGTTGATGTAGTATTCGCGCGTAACGTCATGGCCGGCGAAATCGAGCAGGCTTGCCAGCGCATCTCCGAACACGGCGCCGCGGCAATGGCCGACATGCATCGGCCCGGTCGGGTTCGCCGAGACGTATTCGACATTGACCTTCCCGCGCCCGCTCAGGCCCCCGTAGCTCGCCCCCTCGCGCAGCAGGGTGCGCAGCGCTTCCGCCCAGGCGGACGGCTTGAGCGTCAGGTTGATGAAGCCGGGTCCGGCGACATCGACCTTGGCGATCAGCGCATCCGCACGCAGGCGTTCAGCGATCTGCTCGGCGAGATCGCGCGGCTTCGCCTTGGCCTCCTTCGCCAGCACCATCGCGGCGTTGGTCGCCATGTCGCCATGGGAGGGGTCGCGCGGCGGCTCGACCACCACGCGCGAGAAATCGATGCCTTCCGGCCAGTTGGCCTCCGCCGCGAGCGCGCGGCAAACGGCGTGCACGCGCACGAGCACGTCGGCGAAGAGATGCAGCGATGAGGGTGTGTCGGCCATGGCCGCCGCCTAACGCAAATCCGGGGTCGAGTCAAAGAGCCGCTGGTGCTCGGTCAGGGCGAAACGGTCGGTCATTCCGGCAATGAAATTGCCGATCCGGCGGGCCCTATCGGCCTCGTCATCCGCCTCCGCCCCGGTCAGCCATTCCGGCGGCAGCTCGCCTGGCGAGGCCTGATACTTCGCGAACAGGTCGAACAGGATCTGTTCCGCCTCCCCCATCACGCGCATCACCCGCTGGTGACGGTACATGTGCTGATAGAGGAAGGTCTTGATCGCGGCCTCCTGCCCCGCCATCGTCGGGGGAAAGGCGATCATCGCCCGGCTCTGCTGGCGCACGTCCTGGGCTGATTGCGGCTGGATCGCCGCTAGGTTGGCCTTCGCCTCGGCGAAGACGGCGCCGATCAGATGCGAAATGAGCTCGCGAACCAGCTCGGCGCCGCGCCTGACGTCCTCGAGGTTCGGATAGTGCGCACCGATCTCGGCGATGATCTCGGCCATCAGCGGGATCGTCTTGAGATCATCGACCCCGAACAGGCCCGCGCGCAGGCCGTCGTCGATGTCGTGAGCGTCGTAGGCGATGTCGTCGGCGATCGCCGCGACCTGTGCCTCCAGCGAGGCAAAGCTCCAGAGCTCCAGGTCGTATGCCTTGACGTAGTCGGCGATGCCGACGGGAACGCCGTGCTCGCGGTAGCGTCCGACCGGCGCACCGCCGCGATCGGTCAGCGGGCCGTTGTGCTTGACGATGCCCTCGAGCGACTCCCAGGTCAGGTTGAGGCCGTCGAAATCGGGATAGCGGTGCTCGACCGCCGTGACGACGCGCAAGGTCTGGGCGTTGTGATCGAAGCCGCCACAGATCTTCAGGCACGCATCCAGCGCCCGCTCTCCGGCGTGTCCGAAGGGCGGATGGCCAAGATCATGCGCGAGCGCCAAGGTTTCCGTGAGATCCTCGTCGAGCCCGAGCTGACGGGCCAGCGCGCGGGCGATCTGCGCGACCTCCAGCGAATGGGTCAGGCGGGTGCGGTAGTGGTCGCCTTCATGGAACACGAACACCTGGGTCTTGTACTTCAGGCGGCGGAAGGCGGTCGAATGGATCACCCGGTCGCAATCCCGCCGGAACGGGCTGCGGGTGCGGCTTGGTGGCTCCGTGACCAGCCGGCCGCGGCTGCGATCGGGATCGCAGGCATAGGGTGCGCGGGGGGCAGCCATTCCGACGGACACGGCGAATTTAGTCCCTATCCATTTGATTCTGCGGACCTCTGCACATAACTATGTTGGACCCGGAATACCAAATGAATTGGATATGACGCGGGACGACCGGAGAGATGCAATGACGACTGCCGTGACCATCAGCGACCGGGCCGCGCGCCGAATTGGGGAGATCCTCAAGGGCGAAGGCACCGGCGCAATGCTGCGGATCTCGGTCGAAGGTGGCGGCTGCTCGGGCTTCCAGTACAAGTTCGACATCGAGCGCGACCGCACCGACGACGACCTCGTCATCGAGCGCGACAATGCGGTCGTGCTGGTCGACTCGGCGTCGCAGCCGTTCCTGGCGGGCTCCGAGGTCGACTTCGTCGACGACCTGATCGGCGCCTCCTTCCGCGTCAACAATCCGAACGCGACCGCCTCCTGCGGATGCGGGACGAGCTTCTCGATCTAGCCCAAATCAAAATCCGAAAAACAACCCCATGCAAAGTAGCCGGGAGAGCCGGCATCAGGAACTTCGGGATTAGCGAAACGATTTGACACGTCGGGCAAATCAGGGGCAATATGTGATCGTCGCAAGGTCAGCATAGGCGCTGCGGCTATCCCAATGCCCCGACTGGACGCGCCCGATACAGCCCGCCGCCATCCAATCAGACCAGACAGTTCGAATCTCGTCAGCGGCGCCAGTTCTACTATGCTGCACAATCTTGCCGGTTGACGCACAGGCTCCGCGTCAGGCCGACAATCCTCCTGTCGGCTTGCCGCCAATCGCCTCGGTAGGATGCGCCGGTGTAGCAGCCAGCCTGCGATCGCCATGTTCATGATGTTCCAGGCGATGCCGTTGACCAGCGCCGCTGCATAGGAACCGGTCCAATCGTAGATCGCACCGGCCAGCCAGCCGCCCAGCGCCATGCCAGCGAGAGTAATCGAGATGGCGAGGCTGACGCGAAGACCGGCCTCCTGCGCCGGGAACAGCTCGCGAATGATCACCGCATAGCTCGGGACGATGCCCCCCTGCGCCAAGCCGAAAATGGCGGAAATGACGTAGAGCGAGACCAGCCCGTTGAACGGCAGATAAAGCGCGAGTGCGATGGCCTGCATCGCCGAACCCAGCACCAAGGTCGGCAGCCCGCCGATCATGTTCAACACCCAGCCGAAGATCAGACGGCTCGCCACACCAAAGCCGAGCATGACGGCCAGCATCTCTGCGCCGCGCGCTGTGCCGTATCCGAGATCACCGCAGTAGGCGATCAAGTGGACCTGCGGCATCGACATGGCGACGCAGCAGCACAGGCCGGCGAAGCCCAGCAGACCTTGGGTCACGCCCGGAGCCAGGCCTATGGTTTGGTAGGTGCTGCCGGTGCCCGCCGCTTCGCGCGTAGCCGTCAATACAGGCCGCCGCAGCAGGACCAGGGAAAGCGGCAGCATGGTCGCCAGGCAGAACAGGCCGATGCCGATATGGGTCTGCCGCCAGCCGACTGCAGCAATGAAGTGTTGGATGATGGGTGGCCAGACCACGCCGGCAAGGGAGCTGCCGGCGGTCGCTAGCGAAATGGCGAGGCCGCGGTGCCTGTTGAACCAAAGCGAGGCGTCGGCCACCAGGGGCGCGAAGCTTGCTGCGCCGCCGAGGCCGATCGTGACGCCGGACACAATTGCAAAGGCGAGCAGGCTTGGCGCGAACGCGGCGAGGACGTAGCCGAGACTCATCAGGATCGTGCCCCCGGCGAGCGGCGACAGGATGCCGAAGCGATCTGCCAACCGGCCGACAATGATGCCGCCGATCATGAAGCCGATGGTCGTAAGTGTGTAGGGCAGCGTCGCGTCGGCGCGCGACGCGTTGAAATCGGCTTGTACGGCCGGCAGCGTCACGATGAGCGACCACATGCCCACGCAGCCGAGTGTACTGAGGGTGATGGAGACGACGAGGCGCGTCCATGAATATGAAGTCTCGATCGACGGCATGTCGGGCGGCACGATGGCAGGCTTCCTCGAAGCTTGTGTCCAAGCCGGCCATAGCTACGCCCCCGCCCTCACCCACGACAAAGCAGGATTTCTCTTTTGTAGAGCGAGCGAAACTCATGCACCCTGCGGCCCTGTCGCATAGTCCGGAGCCGGCCATGACGTATCTGCTGCCGCCACTCAATGCCTTGCGCGCCTTTGAGGCCGCTGCCCGCCATCTCAGCTTCAAGCAGGCCGCCCACGAGCTGCATGTCACGGCCGGCGCCGTCAGCCAGCAGATCCGCCTGCTGGAGGAGCGGCTAGGTGTACAACTCTTCGAGCGGCGAACGCGGCAGGTGATCCTGACGTCTGCCGGGGAAACCTATCTGACGCGGATACGTCAGGCGTTTCGTTGCCTCGCCGACGCCACTGCCGAACTCAGGCCTGAGGGCGTCACAAGCCTGCTGCATATCGGGGTGCATGCGGGTTTCGACGTTGACGGGTTGCGGACGCGCCTGGCGCAGTTCCGCAAGGCGCAGCCGCAGGTCGCCATTCGGCTCAGCCAGCCTGCAGGTCTGCACGAGCTGCTCGAAGGCAAGGTCGATGTCGTGATCGCGGATAGATTGCGGCGATGTCCGGGTTACAGGTGCGAGCCTTTAGAGAGTGGTTTTCTGATCGGCCCGCTCGGCACGGCGGATTGTCCCGAGATCGAAACCCTGCGTTCTTGCCTGCTTGGCCGTGTCGAGCTTGAGCCTGCTACGACAACCTAGGCGCACTGGTCGTCGCCCCCCGAGCGCGCCGTTGCGCACCACTTCGACATACGCCAGCGTAGCCAAGATCGGCCCATTCCCCGATTGAGCCGTCAAGTTGGCCATTGAGAGCACTGTCACCGTAATGACGGGCGTCAACCGAGCTTGCCTGTCTATTCGATCACCTCATCGGCGCAGGCCAGCAGCGTTGAGGGGATCTGAAGCCCGAACGATTTTGCTGCGTGGAGATTGAGGACCAGCTCCGTATTGGTGATTTTCTGGACCGCCAAGTCGGCCGGCTTCTCGCCCTTGAGAACACGCGCCGCATAGGAACCCATCATGTACCCGCCATCGGCAAAGCGCGTGCCGAAGCTTGCGAGACCCCCCTCTTCGACGGCCTCGCGACAGTCATGGATTGCGGGCATCCCATAAAGACGAGCCAGGTAGGCGAGAAGAGCATGGTCGATAAAGAATGGCAGGCCCCCGCCAAAGACCAGCACGGCCTTGCGATCGCGCGGGAGCGCCGCGAGCTCGGGCTCGAGGAGATGCTCGCCTGTCCACGCTATGATCAGGAGTTCAAACCCGAACGCATCGGCCGCGGCTTGAGCCTCGCGGATTTCAATGTCGTTGGTAGGCTTGTTGGTGGGATCGGTCACGAGGACGACACGGCTGGTCTGCGGGACCAATTGGCGCAAAATTTTAATTCTTCGCGTGATGAAACCTGTCACAGGACAGGCCACGCCCGTCAGATTGCCGCCTGGCCGATCAAGACTCTCGACAAGGCCAGTCGCCACGGGATCATCGGCGAGAAAGATGATCGGAGTGGTGCTTGTTACAGTTTTTGCCGCCAACGCCGCCTGATCTGAATACGCAATGATCACGTCGGGCTGTCGCATGAAAAATGCAGCACCGTACCTCGCCAAATGATCTGCCTGATATCCGGGCCCGGCCCTTCGACTGAATTGGACCTCGAAGCCATTGATGCCGTTGTCCCTCACGCCGCTTTCGAACTTCTCATTGAGGTGGCCCCATCGGCCATCAAGCAAGCCAATCACGGGCACGTTCTGCTGCGCGCTTGCGACACAGGGCCATCCAAGGGCCGCACCGGCCAAAAGGCCTGCGGACGTCGCTCCCCCGATAAAATGCCTTCGGTTCATCCTACGCGCGCTTTCAAGCAAGCATCAGGGGGCCTGGCGCGGTATGCATTGAATGCCAACGCCCATCTCGATGGGCATTGGTTGCGCGGAGCAGGCCGAAAGTTCACTCGATCATGCGGCGCGAGCGCTGGCGGAGCCTCTTGCCCGATCGATGAATTTGCGGCGCGCGGAGCTTATCCGTGGACATCATGAAAGCGGCCGCCGACGCAACGCCTTGGGTTGCCTGTTCAGATCGGGGCCCGCTTCCTCGCACGGCGCAGCTCCGCCGCTCGCGCTCGCCAACGGCTTGAACCACAAGGTCGCTTCATGACACAGATGAAGTCATGTTTACCCGTCTCCATTCAAACAGCGGCCCGGATCATCTTATCTGATCGTTGCATTGGCGCTGAGCGCGTCGTTTGTCGCCGTCCCGGCGAGCGCGGCCGGGCGGCCTTCCATCTCGGGCTGCTGGAGCCAGACCTCGCCTCTGCCCTACGGGCAACCGCCGCGCGGGGACGTAACGCGAACCTGGTGCTTCAACCGAAACGGGTTAGTGAGGACAGTCGAGATGGCCTGCCGGCCCGGCGGCGGCTGCGACGGCCGGGATGGAGAGGCACGCTATCGCTGGCGGCGGCCACATATGTCGATCGCCTACATCTATCGTAACGGCATGGACGAGTGGCGCCGTTGCCGCGTCGACTTCTCTACGAAGGACCGCATGGTGCTCGAGAACTGCAATCTCCCATCCGATCCGTGGGTGCGCGAACGGTGATGGCGCTGCTGCGCAAGCTTTCTGCCGCAATCTTGCTTGTCGGCCCTTACGCTGGTGGCGCGATAGGCGCAGACCTGCCGAGAGCGCCGCAGTCGGCGGCGGTCGCTTCAGTCTACGATTGGACCGGCGTCTACATCAGCGGCCATGTCGCCAACAGCATTAGCCCTGCTCCGACAACGCGCCACTGCAATGCAGACGGCTGCCGGCGGGGCCCGATCGGCGACAACTGGCGACTTACTCCGGCAGCAGCTCGCGGGATCGAAACGGAGGTTCAAGGCATGCGTTACGTTGACGAGGCAAAGGTCATTTGGAAGACCAAGGTGCCGTCCGAGGGCCAAGCTGACACGGTTGAAGGCGAACTGCTTCGCGCGGTCGAAAAACTACGCCGCGAGGGCCGCGACAACGGCAATATCAATTGGGACGCCGGTTTTGAAATTCTTCTCGGCTACCTAAAATTACATCTCCTCGACGCCGGCGTTTATCCGGCTGACATCTTGGCAGTCACCAAAGGCATCCTCGATCAACTCTCCGATCCGGAGCACCCTGTTGTCGAAGACGGGCCCTACGACGAGCTCGCAGACCGCGTCGTTGAATGGTACCGGCACTACGGCAGTCAGCCTCATGTTCACAATCCAGATCTCCACCGGTAGTAGGATCAGATTCCGCCTCTTAGTTGCGATTGAATTATTGTAGTCGTCCGCTTCGGCCTCGGGCGCGTGGAAGGAATAGAGCTTGTATCCAATGCGCATTATCGATCGTCTGTTCGCTTGCCTCGTTCTATTCCTTGCATTAGCAGCCGTCCCGGTGCTTCCCGTGCACGCTGCCGAAACCTGCCCGTTCATCAGCGCCCAGGAGCTCGCCGGCGCGATGCCGGCGCTCAAATGGTCGTTGATTTCAAATCAGGACGGCCGCGGCTGCATCTACCAGGGCGGACGTGGCGACACGATGATGCTGACCGTGTTCCGCAATCCCGACAATGAACGCGCCAGGGAATTATACGCGACCTTCGTCAAGACGCTTGGCGAGCGCATGCCGCTTAACGCCGTGTCCGGGATCGGCGACGAAGGCCAGGGCGGAACGAGCGCCGCCGGCGCGCAGCGCCAGGAGGCCTCGGTCGTCGCCTTGTCCGGCGATTACATTCTGCAGATCAGCGTCTATCCGATCGGCCGGCGCGCCGACGACACGATGCTCGGACCGCTCACCGCAGTCGCTCGCGTTGCCATCGGCAATGTAGGCAAGACCAGCGAGCGGTTCGGCGATTGCGAATGGCTCACGGCCGCGGATGCCGACGGCTTTCTCGACAAGAGTACGCTGATGGTCCAGCGGACCGGCGCTGGCAGCTGCATGATGTTCGATCGCGAGGGCAACACCATGGTCGTCGCGGTGGTCGCGATCTCGCGCGACACCGTCATCAGCATGATGAAACGCACAGCCCCGTGCCAACACGTGGCGATACCGGAGCTCGGCAGTGAAGCGTTCGGCGAACATTCCTGCACCAAGGGCAACGGCAACGCCGTCAACATCTATGTCTGGAAGAACGGCAGGCAGGCTTCGATCCTGTTCGCGCCGGTCAAGCCGCATCCGGAGTCCGGCTCGGTCGAGCGCCTGAGGGCGGTCGCTGCGCGAGTCTATGGAAAACTGTGACGGCGCTGGCATGTTCGCGCGAGGCGTAGCGAAAAATCGCAGGCCGCCGCGTACGGCGCTGCGACCGATGCACGCCAGCTCGCGCCTTTCATATCGCGAGCGGTATTCATCTCTCGGAGCGACCAAGCAGAGCGAATGCGAAGGCGGCGAGACCGAGTGTACACGCGGCGACCACGGCGAACGCCGTTGTGTAGGCGTACGGATCATCGCGCTGCAGCAGGGCGCCGATCAAGGCGATCCCGAATGCGAAGCCGATCTGTCGCATCGTCACGCAGATCGCCGATGCTGTCGCCGCACGATCAGGCGGCACAGCCGAGACGGCCGCAGCCGTTATCTGCGCGTTGAACACTGCGCAACCGCTACCACCGATGAGCAGCGCGCCGACTACGGCCCAAATGGCCAGTGGCGCGCCGAGGTCGCGGGCCGCGAGCGCGAGCAGTAGATCCGCTCCGCCCACGATCCCGAGCCCACCAGCGAAGTAACAGCGCGCCGGCAGCTTTCCGGCCAGCTTCGCCCCAACGGATGGCAGCAGGAACATGGGCACTGTCAAGGCGGTCAGCAGAAAGCCCGTAGCAGCGGGGCTTAGCGCCATGGGCCCTCTCGCCATTTGCGGCAAGTGGACGAGAAGGGCCCAGAATCCGATCGAGCCTGCAATGGGGACAAGGCACATCGCGACAAATCGCGACGAGCCAAACAGCGCAAAGTCAAACGCGGGCGCAACGTGCTGCCGCTCGACGCGGATGAAAAGCGCCAAGGCGATGATGCAGCCTCCAAACGCGGCAGGCGTTGGGATGACGCCCGATCCTGCAGGTCCATGACCAGCGAGCATGAGGGACGCGAGCGACCCGACGCACAGCGCAAGTGTCGCTGGCCCAACCCAGTCCAGTGGAGCAGACGTCGCTGAAAGGGCTTCGTCGCTTGCGGTTCGACCAGTCAATAGCACCAACGCGACGCAAATTGGTATGTTGATCCAAAACACCCACGACCATCCCAACACGGCCGCAATGAGCGCGCCAAGCGGCGGCCCGGCCACCATCGACGCGCCGATGACTGTCCCCGACATGCCGAACGCCCAGGCCCGGCGAGGACCGGGATAAGCGGCCGCGAGGAGTGCCGACGCAGAGGCCGTAAGCGCAGCGCCAGAAATCCCTTGCAGTACCCGCCAAGCCAATAGACTGGAGAGAGTCGTCGCGGTCGCACACAGTACCGAAGCCAAGGCGAAGAGAACGGCGCCAGTCATGAACACGCGCCGTCGTCCGTACCGATCGGCGACCGCGCCCGCCAGCGGAAGCGCGAAGATCAACGCCAGACTATAGACGTCGATAACCCAGGCCTGGTCCGCAACCGGCGCGGAAAGACTGGATGCAATATCTGGCAACGCCGCCGACAGCGCGGTGAGATCGAATTGAAACAGGAAGCCGCTCACACACGCGGCGATCAGCGTTGATAAGGCGCCACCAGTGGGCTCCGAAGCGGCGGTCGTCTGTTCCGCCGTCCTATCCACTGGGGGCTGAGACGCTTGTGTCCGTTTTGTCGAAGACGCGTTTGGCATGCGGCTGTCATGCCTCACAACTCTCGGCAAACGCGAATGATCGTTCCTCAAAAGGGCATGAATCTATATCATGCTCTTGGAGAACCAGCCCTGATGACCCGACGCCTGCCCCCTTTCGGCCCGCTCGTTGCGTTCGACGCGGTCGCCCGCCACCGCTCGTTTACGCGCGCGGCCGACGAACTGGGTGTGACACAGAGTGCAGTCAGTCATCGGGTACGCCGTCTTGAAGACTTCCTCGGCGTGCAACTTTTGAAACGACTTAATCCCGGGGTCGAACTGAGCGACGACGGCGCAAGATTGCAGGGCGAACTGGCACCTCTTCTAGACGGGATAGCGAGCCTTGAGCCGAGCTTGCGGCGTCGACCGGACCGACAGACGCTGCGCGTGGGCGCCGGCTCTTCGTTGGCCGCATGGTGGCTGGTTCGCCGGCTAAGAAGCTTTCGCGCACGCCACCCCGAGATCGAGATTGACTTTGTACCTGTGGAGGCCACCGCTGCAGGCGAGCCGCCGCTGGACGTGCGGATTTTGTGGACCACTCTGGCAGAGTCTCGCGCGACGTCATTGCAAGCCCCGCTTTTTCGCGAGCGTGTCTTCCCAGTCTGCGCTTCGTCGATACTTCCGCGCGGTAGGCCGCTGTCTGATCCAGCGGCGTTGCTCGACCTCCCCTTGATCCAGAAAGGCCATACCCCATCGGGTGAATGGAGCTGGGCCTACTGGTTCCGGAAACTTGGGCTCAAGCGCCCCGAGCCGCGCGACCTTGTCCTGGGAGACATGGGCCTTTGCCTGACGGCCGCCGTGGAGGGTGCCGGCGTCGCCATCGGACGCTCCCTCCTCGTTGCCGATGCGATCGGCGACGGACGTCTTGTCCCTGCGCTTGCAACCGCTCCCTACGTGCTCTCGACCAAGGTCCACATTGCACGTTGGAGCCCGGATCTCGTTGGAGACCGCAACACCCAAGTTCTGGTTAGCTGGCTCGCGCAGGCCGCCGAAGAGACAAACAATGGCATGTCAAACGGCTCATCTTAGGCGTCGGCTTCGATCGTCGTTTCGGCCGGTTCGTCTGGCTGCAGCGGCGCGTCATTCGCAGCCATCTGATCCAGTGCCCGCAGCAGCGCCGCGACGAGCGCAGGCTTGCGCAGCGGCTTTGCCAAGAAGTCAGACATCCCTGCCTCCCGGCAGATCTTGACGTCCTCGGGGAACGCGTTGGCGGTCAGGGCGATGATCGGCAGCGCCGCGAAGACACCACCCGGCGCGCGGATAGCCCTCGTCGCGGCAAGGCCGTCCATCTCGGGCATGCGCACGTCCATCAGCACGACATCATAGCCGCCGTCCGCGGCGGCCTCGACCGCCTCGACGCCATCAGTCACGACGCGCAGGTCGACGTCGAATTCGCCGAGCATCTTGCTCACGACCATGCGGTTGACGGCGTCATCCTCCGCCACCAGCACCTTGAGCGGCCGATCGAGCGCCGCGATGCGAGCTTTGAGCTCATCGGCTTCGTTGCGATCAGCCTCTTGGTCGGACACCAGCGCCTGGCTCCACGGCAGCACCAGCGCGAAGCGGAAGGTCGAGCCCTCGCCCGGCACTGAGGTGACGCCGATCGTGCCGCCCATCTGCTCGATGATGCGCCGGGAGATCGCCAGGCCCAGTCCGGTGCCGCCGAAGCGTCGGCTGATCGAAGCGTCGGCCTGTGTGAAATCGGCGAAAAGCTGACCGACCTTCTCGGAAGCAATGCCGATACCGCTGTCGGTCACGGTCCATTCGACCGTTGCGAGCAGATCCCGCCGAGCCTGGCAGGTGGCTGATATCGTCACCTCACCGCAATCGGTAAACTTCACCGCGTTGGAGGCGAGATTGAGCAGCACCTGCCTGATCCGGGCGACGTCGCCGCGCAGCGCCGGCGGCAGGTTCGGATCGAGCGCGACCTTCACGGTGAGGCCCTTGGCCTTGGCACTGGCGCGGACGACGGTGGCAACCGTCTCGACCAGCGCCTTCGGCGAGAAGTCGATCGCCTCGAACTCGAAACGACCGGCCTCCAACTTGGAGAGGTCGAGGATGTCGTTGAGGATGCGCTGGAGATTGTCGCCGGACTCGCGGATCGTGGTCACGGCCTCGCGCTGCTCCGGATCGAGCGAAGTCTCGAGCAGCATGCTCGCAAGCCCGAGCACACCGTTCATGGGCGTGCGGATCTCGTGGCTCATCACGGCGAGGAAGTTCGATTTCGCCCGGTTTTCGGCTTCGGCCTTTTCCGCGCGCCAGCGCTCGGTGACATCGCGGCCGAAACCGCGATAGCCGAGGAACTGGCCGTCGCGGTCGTGTGACGGCTTTGCCGTCAGCGACCACAGCCGTGCCTCGCCGCCGGCGACGACCTTGATGCTCATCTCGTGCAGCGGCTCGCTCTGCTCCATCAGGCCGATGATGTTGTAGGCGGTGCTCATGTCCTCTGGACAGAGCATGTCGAGCACGTCGGCGAAATGCGCGCCCTGCAGCAGCGGCAGCGGCATCTGCGCGACCGCCGCGAAGCGCTCGGGCACGTGCACGAGATGCCCTTCCGCATCAGTCTGCCACAGCCAGTCGCTGGCGTTCTCCTGAAACTCCTTCAGCAAGAGCGAGATGATCTCGGTCTGCCGCTCGAGCGCGAGATGCGCCTTGAGATTGCCGAGGAACAGATTGCCCTGCGAGACGATGTTGCGCGCCATGAAGAACGCGAACAGCAGCAGGAACACCGCAGTCACCAGATACGGCCCGCTGCCGCACAACAGCAGCGCACCGACGCAGGCGAGCGTAATGGTGGCGAGATAAACGAGGCCCGCGCGCGGGAAGGTCGAGAGCGTGAAGGCGCCGCCCGAGATCATGCCGACCATCAGGCAGGCCAGGATCAGCTGGCTGGTCGGCCCGACATGGCTGAACAGCGCGAGCGGCAGCATGCCCCAGATCGCCGCGAGGAAAAACGCCTGACGCATGATCTGCCGTGTGGCCCGCGGTGAGGCCTCCTGCGGCGGATGAACGCGGGAGCGCTGCCAGGCGCGCAACGCCAGCTCGGCAACGGCCGTGATCGTCACTCCCCAGACGACGAGGAATTCGTTCCAGCCCCTGCCCCAGAAAAGGATCAGCACGATCGCGACCGTGAGCATCTTCACGGCCATGGTCACCGGGATCAGTTGCGTGACCGCATCGACCTGCTTGGCCCGGATCCGGCCCATCTCGCGCTCGCTGAGATCGGCCGTCAGGCCGTCCTCGATCTCGAAACCGCCGAGCCAGTAGAGGAACGCGCCCATCAGGCCGTTGCGCGGCTCATTGGTGTCTGGGGAATTGCCGGGCCATCCCATCCATCAGGACCTTTTCGGCATGAATGGCAGAGCTTCCGCTTAAACCGGGTTAATTTCTTGGGAGATTTTGTGCTTCCCGGCCAGCCGTCCTTGACGGCTGCGTTTGCAGTTTGTTCTAACGATGCCCCAGCCTGGAGTACCCTCTCATGACAATCCGCATTGCCACCTGGAACGTGAACTCGGTCCGGCAGCGGATCGAGCATCTGATGACCTGGCTGAAGGAGTGCTCGCCCGACATCGTCTGCCTCCAGGAAATCAAATGCGTCGACGATGCATTCCCGCGGCTGGAAATCGAGGCGCTCGGCTACAACGTCGTCACCCACGGGCAAAAGACGTTCAACGGCGTGGCGCTGCTGTCGAAACTCAAGTTCGACGAGACCAAGTCGGGGCTTGCCGGCGATGATGAGGACGCGCACGCCCGCTTTCTCGAGGGCGTGGTGACGCTGAAGCAGGGCGTCCTGCGGATCGCCTGCCTCTATCTGCCTAATGGCAATCCGGTCGGGACCGAGAAATACCCCTATAAACTCAAGTGGATGTCGCGGCTTTTCGAGTATTCGCAGGAGCGTCTCAAGGCCGAGGAGCCGTTGATCCTCGCCGGCGACTTCAACGTGATCCCCGCCGCCCGCGACGTCCACAATCCCGCCGCCTGGACCGAAGACGCCCTCTTCAAGACCGAGACACGGGAGAGTTTTCAATCCCTGCTCGGCCTTGGGCTCACCGATGCGCTGCGCGCGGTGACCGACGAGCCCGGGCTGTACACCTTCTGGGATTATCAGGCCGGCGCCTGGCAGAAGAACCAAGGCTTGCGGATCGACCATCTCCTGATGTCGCCGCAGGCGAGCGACAAGCTCGCCAATGTTGGGATCGACAGCTATGTCCGCGGCTGGGAGAAGCCGTCGGACCACGTGCCGGTGTGGGCGGATTTGGATTTCGAGGCAGCCTAGACTGCCTCCTGAAATGGTGGGTTACGCCTTCAGCTAACCCACCCTACGCAGCCTACGCTGCGATCAATCGCGGCGGCCCTGCACCCACTGCTCGAGCATTTGCAGGCACATCGCGCGGTCGTCATCGGAGGCTTTTGCGATGGCGCGGTTGTAGCTTTCCTTGATCCAGGTCTCGTCCGGACCCGCGCTGTCACGCGCCAGCGTCAGCCACATCAGACCGCGCGCGGCCTGCCGCGGCAGGCGATCGCCGTTGAACAACATCTGCCCGAGCAGCGCCTGTGCCTCATGCTGCCCCTTCTGCGCGGCAAGGCCCAGCCAGCGCGCGCCCTGCGTGAAGGCATCGCGCGAAGCGTCTGGCGACTTCAGATAGAGCCGGGCGAGGTCGTACTGCGCATCGGCGTTGCCGAAATAGGCTGCCGCATAAGAGAACAGCTCGCGCGCCCGCTCCTGATCCGGCTTCACCTTCGAGTTGGGGATGCCGTTGAGGTAATAGCGGCCGAGCGCAACGAAGGCGTTCGCCACCATCGGCGCCTGCGGCAGCGACGGACTGTCGGTCGCATGCGCGTTCACGAGCCGGCTGAAATAGTCGAACGCGCGCAAATCGTCCTGGGCGACGCCCTCGCCATTGGCGTACATCCGCCCAAGCTTCCACTGCGCGATGGGGTGGCCACCCTCGGCAGCATATTGCAGCGCGGTGAAGGACGCATCGGGATTGGTTGTCCCCGGCGGGACGGCCTTGCGGAGTGCTGCGGCGCTACCGGGCGCCGGTGAGACCACCGGAATGGCCGCATCCTGCGGATTGACCGGCGCACCGTCGAAGGCGAGCGCCGGCGCGGCCAGCGCGGAAGCCCCCAACACAAACGCAACTATGGTACGCCTAGATGTCCGCATAGCACTGTTTCTCGTGCGCGCCGCCCGGATGGGTCACTGCCCCACCGATCGCTGGTCCTACTTGCTGAGCATATTTCCAGAGCGCACCCGACGTATGGTTAGTCGCGCGGGAACGCCATTTGGTCTTGCGTTGAGCCAGCTCATCGTCGCTCAATTTTACGTTAAGAGTGCCGGCGACCGCGTCGATCTCGATGATGTCGCCGTCCTCGAGCAGCCCGATCGGGCCGCCGATCGCCGCCTCCGGCCCGACATGGCCGATGCAGAAGCCGCGGGTGGCGCCCGAGAACCGGCCGTCGGTGATGAGCGCAATCTTGCCGCCCATGCCCTGGCCGGTCAGCGCTGCGGTGGTCTGGAGCATTTCCCGCATGCCGGGCCCGCCCTTCGGGCCCTCGTAGCGGATCACGATGACTTCGCCTTCTTTGTAGGTGCGCTTCTGGACCGCGTCGAAAGCGTCCTCCTCCCGGTCGAAGCAGCGCGCCGGACCGGTAAACCTGAGGTTGGACATTCCCGCGACTTTCACGATCGCACCTTCTGGCGCCAAATTGCCCTTCAGACCAACCACTCCGCCCGTGACGGTGATCGGCTTGTCCGCCGGGTGCACCACGTCCTGGTGCGGATTCCATTTCACGCTCTTGAGATTTTCGGCGATCGTGCGGCCCGTCACGGTTAGGCAATCACCGTGCAGGAAGCCGTTGTCGAGCAGCGTCTTCATCAGAAGCGGGATGCCACCAACTTCAAACATGTCTTTGGCGACATAACGGCCGCCGGGCTTCAAATCCGCGACATATGGTGTCTTTTTGAAGATTTCGGCAACGTCGAATAAGTCAAACTTAATGCCGGCCTCATGCGCGATCGCCGGTAGGTGCAGCGCAGCATTGGTCGAGCCGCCGGAGGCTGCGACCACGGCGGCGGCATTCTCCAGGGATTTCAGCGTGACGATGTCGCGCGGCCGGATGTTGTCAGCGATCAGGTCCATCACCTTCTCGCCCGCGGTCATGCAAAAGGCGTCGCGGATTTCATAGGGCGCAGGAGCGCCGGCTGAGTACGGCAGCGCAAGCCCGATGGCTTCCGAGACCGTCGCCATGGTGTTGGCGGTGAACTGCGCGCCGCAGGCGCCCGCCGAGGGGCACGCCACGCGCTCGATCTCGTCGAGATCCTCGTCGGACATGGCGCCGACCGAGTGCTTGCCGACGGCCTCGAACATGTCCTGGACGGTAACCTGCTGCCCGCGGAAGTTGCCGGGCAGGATCGAGCCGCCATAGATGAAGATCGAAGGTACGTTGAGACGGATCATCGCCATCATCATGCCCGGCAGCGACTTGTCGCAGCCCGCAAGGCCGACGAGGGCGTCATAGGCGTGGCCGCGAACGGTCAGCTCGACGGAGTCGGCGATGCATTCGCGCGACGGCAGCGAGGAGCGCATGCCGTCATGGCCCATGGCGATGCCGTCGGTGACGGTGATGGTGCAGAATTCACGCGGTGTGCCGCCGGCCGACGCCACGCCCTTCTTCACCGCCTGCGCCTGGCGCATCAAGGCGATGTTGCAGGGAGCGGCTTCGTTCCAGCAGGAGGCGACGCCAACGAACGGCTGGTGGATCTGGTCGGTGGTCAGACCCATGGCGTAGAAATACGAACGATGGGGCGCGCGCGCAGGACCTTCCGTCACGTGGCGGCTCGGCAGTCTCTGCTTGATGTTCGTCTTGGCGTCCATCGCGATCCAGTTTCCTCGGTTAACTCTTTTCAGACCCGGAAAACGACACCCAAGATTTGAATGAACCCTGGGATTTTTTCCTTCGCTGTTGCGAGCGCCGCAGCCCCTGAAAGATTTATGTAGATTTTATTCATGGAGGGGTGTGGCCAAAAAGCGGCGCGAATGGGAACGGGCTGCAATGTCGGTTAAATCCGAGGCGAGTGTTGCGAAGACAGCACAATCGTGGCTCACGGGACACGATCAAGGCTACCTTGATACCGTCCTCGACTCCACCTGGCCACGATCTCAGATGTTGAGGCGTTCTGCATGCACCCAGGCTCAGGCCTTACCACGAATATTCCTCTGGCCGAGTCGCACCGCATGACGGATGATCCAGACAGGACGAGCCTGCTTGTTCTCGCGGTGCGCTTCGCCCATCGCGGCTTGCCCTTACCGACGCCGCCGTGAAATCCGCAACCGACCTCACAATCGCGAGTGCGCCGACCGATCCCTCGCATCGGGTCGGCGCGATCGACGCGTTGCGCGGGCTGGCCCTGTTCGGCGTTCTGTTGATCAACCTCGAGACCGAGTTTCGCGTCTCAATCTTCCGGCAACTTTTCCCGTCGAACCCGGACCCGACGCTGGACGGCGCCGTCGACGCGGCGCTCGCCCTGTTCGTGGACATGAAGGCGTTCGCACTGTTCTCATTCCTGTTCGGCGTGGGCCTCGCCATCCAGTTCGACCGGCTGGATACCTCGCCGCGACGGACGCGCCTTCTCGTCCGGCGGCTGCTCGTTCTGCTGCTGTTCGGCGTGGTCCACCTGGTCCTGATCTGGAACGGCGACATCCTCACCGAATACGCGCTGGCCGGACTTGTCGTGCTGCCCTTTCTATGGGCGCCGCGCTGGATGATCGCGATCGCGGCGGCGATCATGCTGATTTTCTATGTGCTGCAACCGGTGCTGCCGTCCCTCATCGCCTTCCCCGATCGGGCAACGCTGGTGGCGCTCGTGAAGACAGCGAACCAGACTTACGCCAATGGAAGCTTTGCGGAGGTGCTGGCGCTGCGCGTGCAGGAGCTTCCGGCCTTTCTGCCGCTGCATCTCTACGTGTTTCCGCGCACGATCGGCCTCTTCCTGGTGGGCATTCTCTGCTGGAGAGGCGGGCTGTTCACTGAGGCGACCGGACGATGCCGAAACCTGCTGGCGATCGCGGGCTTCGCGGCTGCCGCGGGCGGCCTGCTGTTGGCACGGCTCACGCACCCGCCTGCGGTTTTGGCGAGCCAGATCGTCCTGGCGTCGGGATACGCCGCCCTGGTGATCGCCGCCGAACAGACGTCAGCCGGCGCAAGGCTGCTCCGCTTCGCCGAGCCAGTCGGACGCATGGCCTTCACCAACTACATCGTCCAGTCGGTCGTGCTCGGCTTCATCTTCTATGGTTATGGCCTCGGACTATTCGGGGGGCTCGGCTCGGTGGCCGGCCTGCTGCTCGTCGTGACGATCTACGCCGCGCAGGTGGTGGTAAGCCGGCTTTGGCTCACGCATTTTGCCTATGGACCAATCGAATGGCTGTGGCGGGCGCTGATGTATGGCCAGGCGCCGGCGTTCCGGAACAAAGGGGATCGTCGAAAATCGTCGTCATGGGCCGCCGATCTCCGATGAAGAGAGGTCTCGCCGGATCAGGCGCGAGCAGCGTCCCTCAATGTGCGCCCTTCAGCGTGCAGGAAGTGGTGCAGGTCACCGTCGTGCCGCGATCGCAGGACTTGCAGGCAGCGACGCACTGACTCATGTCCCGGGCATTGTAGGAGCCGTAGTTGCGCATCGGGCAAACGGCAGTCGAACCGGTGATTTCCTGCTCAGGCTCGCAGGCCGCCGTCATGAGTGAAAGCAAGATGACTACAACAGCCCGCATGGGATGACCTGCAAAGGAACAGTTTCCTGGAGCCGCTGCACGTCAACAGCCTCCAGCATTCCCACCTGTGAGGAATCGCGGCACGCGAACAGCTTCTCACATCCGAAGAGGATGCGCGCCAAGAGTTAAGAACGGCTTTCGGCCGGCGTCACGCGGCAGCTTTGGGTGCAATCGCTCGCCGCGCCTCGGCCGCCAGCTCGTAATAATGCTCCGCGAGCTTGAGGTAGAACTCACGCTTTGCACTGTCGGTCGCCAGCTTGGCGATCAGCTCGCACTCGGCGGTGAGCGTCTCAAACCGCTCCAGTCTGTCCTGAAGTTCCGTCATCGGCGTGTCCCCATTTAACGCCTTCGAGGCGCCACGAGCGTAAGCCCGCGAAATAGGTCACGGCCAACATCGTTATCTGACTGAATCAATTTTTGTCCGATGCGACCTCGCCGACGGCGCATCGGGTATTCGGCATCTTGCGGATGATGATGCACCGCGTCGGCGTGACCCGGTTGCCGTCCAACGGGAGCGGCCTTACGCGCGAATGCCCTTCGTCGAGGGCTGGACCGTCAAACGGTAGGCCACGAATGCAAGACCGTCGAACTTCTCCACGACCTCGTCGCAGGCCGGGCAGCGGTACTCGCCGGTCGTGGGCTGCTCCGTCGCCAGCTCAAGCCGCCGAAAGCCCGCCTTGCAATGCGGACAAATCACATCGTCCTTCTTCATGGATCACCCCCGTAAAATCACGGGTGCATTCATAGCACACCTTGAGGCGGAACTTGGACCGGCTCAAAGCATTCGGAGCAACGCGTTTGGATCATTTATGCTCCATCCGCCAGGCACCATCCCAATCGGCGGCGGGTGGATCGGCCTGGAGCAGCTCGACGCGAGCCAGCAGCGTGCGCGACGGGCCATCGCCGGGAACGCTCTCCAGCGCCGCGTTGAAGGCGTTCCGGGCCTCGTCCCAGCGGCCAGCTCGGTACGCCGCAAGCCCTTCGGCATAGTGCGCCCGCAGGCCGGTCTGCTCCCGTGGGAGTGCGCCGGCCCTGCCCATCACCTCGAACACGGGCTGCGGCACGCTCTGGCCGACAACCGCGAGGCGGTCGATCTCGCGCAGCTCGAGGCTTGCGCCGAGCGCCGCGGCGGTCGCCTGCGAGATCAGGATGCGGGTGCCATAAAACTTGTTGGCCGCTTCCAACCGCGAGGCGAGGTTCACCGCATCGCCCATCACTGTAAAGCTCATCATCAGCTCCGAGCCGATGCTGCCGGTCAGAACCTCGCCGGTCGCGATTCCGATCCTGAGGTCGCACGGAGCGGGCATAGCGCGGATGCCGAGGAGATCGGGGAGCTGCTTCTGAAGCGCCGGCACCTGGTCGGCCATGTCGAGCGCAGCATGGCAGGCGAGCTGGGCCTGCTCGGCCTCCTCGATGAAGGGCGGGCCCCAATAGGACATGATGGCGTCGCCGATATATTTGTCGATGACGCCACGGTTGGCCCGAATGGGTTCCGACATGACCGTGAAATAGTGATTCATGACCTTGACGAGACCGCGCGGCGTCATGCCCTCGCTCATCGAGGTGAAGCCGCTCATGTCGCAGAACATGATGGTCATCACCCGCCGCTGGCCGTCGACCGCGACCTCGGGCCGGTCGATCAGCCCCTGCACCACCTTCGGATCGATGTAGCGGCCAAAGGTCTCGCGGATGCGCTCGTTGCGGCGGAGCTGCTCTATCATGCGGTTGAAGGCGGCGGCGAGCTCGCCGATCTCGTCCTGCGTCGACACGCTGATCGTATGGTCGAAGCGGCCCGCCTCGACCTCGCGCGTGCCGGCGAGCAACAGTCGCACCGGACGCGTGATGCCGCTCGAGACCAGCAGCGAAAAGGCAAGCCCGACGATCGCCGCAAGCACGGTCACCACAGCCGAGACGACGATCGTCTGCGTCTGGTGGCGGATCACTGTTCTTGTGCTCGCGAACACCTGCCCCAGCATGTCGGCGCGGATCGTGTCGATCCGCTGGTTGAACACATCGCGCAGCGTATCGACTTGGGTCATCGTATCACGCGCCGCGGCGAAATCCTTGGCGTCGATCTGCTTCAGCAGCCTGGTGTCGGCCTCTGTGAGCTCGCGGCGCAGCTCCGAAAGCGCATTCTCGATCCTGGCGTCGATGCGGCCGAGCGCTGCATTGTCGGATGGCGTGCTCTCGTCCTCGATGATCGCGTTGATCAATTTTCGCGCGGCGTCGGCTTCCTGGACGACCAGCGCGTCCAACTGCCGATAGTCGCGAAGGCGGGCCGCAAATCCCTCCTCGTCAGGCGGCGTCTGCATCTTGGCGATCACCATGCGCCGCAGCGCCAGCGCCCGCTCCAGCGAACGGACATTGGCACGCGCCAGACCGCCATAGGCTGGAATATACCGGTTGGTCAGCTCGTCCAGCAGGTGACCGACTCGACTCGACATCACCATCGACAGGATCGAGGTGACCAGCATGAGCACGATCAGCCCGAGGGCGATCCCGACGATCTTGCGCCTGATCGATTGATTGAAAATCGGCATGCGAGCTTGAGCAAGATGGG
The DNA here is from genome assembly GCF_054185165.1 of Bradyrhizobium sp. UFLA05-109. Lineage (NCBI taxonomy): Bacteria > Pseudomonadati > Pseudomonadota > Alphaproteobacteria > Hyphomicrobiales > Nitrobacteraceae > Bradyrhizobium > Bradyrhizobium sp. UFLA05-109. The sequence continues at coordinate 164,727 of NZ_JBBIAR010000012.1, forward strand.
ATTGAGGAACCTTGGGACCTCCATACACCGGAACCGTTACCTGAAACACGCGCAATTTGGTCTGAAATGCTGCTTCGCAGAGTTTTTCGCGGCCGCCGCCAGCGTGGCCTCATCAAAGATTAACGAGCGTTTACGATTTCGCGGAGCGCCCGGTGTCGTTCGGAGCGTGAGTTGCAAAAGCTCTCGGGTTCGATTTCAGCGGCATTTTTGCCGCAATGTTGCCGGAGCGTAACGGCGATCAAACGAGGCCGTGCTATCGTTTGAGTCGCTCAAGCCCGCGCACGTCGCGGATCTTGGTTTGTGCTGATGGTTTCGCAGGGGGACCATGGAATGAACCAGTGCCTACGCTTGCTTGCGTGTTTCATCACCATGGCTGCACTCGCGCTCGTCTCGACAGAGGCGGCGGCGAAAGGCCATCACAAGCAATCCGGTCAGAAGAAAACGCATGACGCGAAGGCCGGAAAGCAGCGCAGCGCTGCGGCCGGCAAGCAACGCCGCGGCAAGCACGCCGAGGCGAAAGGGAAATCGAAGAAGCAGGACGAGGAACCGTCGGAGAAGCCCTCGAGGCCGCCGCTGACCGGCGACCTCGCTGCGCTGAAGGACGCGATCGATCTGGCGCGCAAGGCCAAGACCGATGACGCCACCGCGGCCAGGAACCGGATCGCCGATCCCGCCGGGCAAAAGCTCGCCGAGTGGTTCATCCTGCGGCACTCCGAGACGACCGCCGACTTCAATCGTTACGTCGCGTTCATTGCCGCCAATCCCGACTGGCCGAGCATCGCCTCGTTCCGCCGCCGCGCCGAGGCGCGGCTCTGGCAGGAGAAGAGCGATGCGGCCACCGTGCACAAGTTCACCGCGGACCAGCCGCAGGGCGCCAAGGGAAAGTTCGCGCTCGCGCGCGTGCTGCTGGCCCAGGGTGATCGCGACGCTGCCGCAAGGCTCGTGCGTGGCGCATGGCGCACGGAGGAACTGTCCGAGCGCACCGAGAGCGACGCTTACGAAACGTTCGGCGAACTCTTGACCGCGGACGACCATCGCGCCCGCATGGACAAGCGTCTCGGCGCCAGGGAGTACGGCGCGGCACGACGCGCCGCCAAGCGTCTCGGCAGCGACGAGCTTGCGATCGTGAAGGCCTGCGCCGCAGTCAGCGGCAAGGAGAACAAGGCCAAGGACTATCTGGAGGACGTGCCGGCGGATGCGCGCCGCGATCTCGGCTACACGCTGTGCCGCGCGCAATGGCACCTGCTGAAGGACCACATCGACGATGCGGCGCAAGTCATCCTGGCAGCCTCTCCCGACACCATGGCGCTCCAGGACACCGACGCCTGGTGGCGCGAGCGCCGGCTCTTGGCGCGCAAACTGCTCGACCAGGGCAAGTTCCGGACGGCCTACGACGTGGTGCGCACGGCCGCCGTGCCGGCGATGGAGGTCTACCGCGTCGACTATCACTTCATGTGCGGCTGGATTGCCCTGCGCTATCTCGGCGATGCCAAGACGGCGCTGATGCATTTTGCCGCTATTGACGAGGGCTCGGTCAATCCGATCGCCCTGTCGCGGGGACACTACTGGCGCGGCCGTGCGGCGGAAGCCTTGGGAGCAACCGCCGACGCGCTTCGGAGCTACCAGGCCGCTGCCCGCTATTCGACCGCCTATTACGGCCAGCTCGCACGCGCAAGACTCGGCCTTGAGCGCATCGAGCTGCGAGCGCCCTCGCCCGTGCTCGCCTCCGACGCGGCGCAACCGTCAGACGAGCGCGTGCGCGCAGCGGACATGCTCTACGAGGTCGGCGAGCGCGACGTCGCGTTCTCCTTCATCGCCGATTTTGCCGGAGAGAGCACCGACGTTGCCGCGCTCGAAGCGCTCGGTGAGCTCACGGGCCGGCGCAACGACGCTCACGCGATGCTGGAGATCGGCAAGCTGGCGCTCGCCCACGGGCTCGCGCTCGACCACTACGCCTTCCCGACCATCGGCATTCCCCCCCACAAGCAGGTCGCACCCGAGATCGAGACGAGCGTGATCTATTCGGTGGCCCGGACAGAGAGCGCGTTCGACCAGCGCGACAAGTCGTCTGCCAACGCGGTCGGGCTGATGCAGGTCACACCGGAGGCCGGGCGCGACACTGCAAAGCGGTTCGGCGTCACCTACGACTGGGACCGCATGGTCTCCGATCCCGTCTACAACACCCAGATGGGTGCGGCCGAACTCAGCGCGCTGCTATCGGAATACCGCGGCAACCAGATCATGACGTTCGCGGGCTACAATGCCGGTCGTGGCCGGGTCAGGGACTGGGTGCAGGCGCACGGCGATCCCCGGGACCCGAAGATCGATCCGGTCGACTGGGTCGAGCGCATTCCGCTATCGGAGACGCGTAACTATGTCCAGCGCGTGATGGAGAACGTGCTGGTCTACCGCGCACGGTTCGAGGATGCGCGCGCGGTCGCGGCGAAGTCCGACGGGCGCGTGGTGACGCAGGAGGTTCGCGCGCGGCCCGCAGCGGCGACGCCGGCGAGCTTCATGGGCGCGGATTGACGCTCGGAGCCGTGGGTGGATTAGCGAAGCGCGACCCACCACGATGTGGAGGGTGCGTGGTTGGTTACGCCATCTGCTAACCCACCCTCGCTGGTCGACGCCTCCGGGGCTGGACGAGGCGCCTCTCAGGTCTGGTGACTGCGGCCCCCACGCGGGCTCACTCGCGTGGACTCAATTGCGTCGCTTCAATTGCGTGGCTCGGTTTCACCTCCTTCCGTCGCCATCAGGTCGTGAGCGCCCAAACATGCGTCGGTCAATGCTCGCGAGAAGGTCCACA